>JAKDNL010000062.1 GCA_030451825.1 Pseudonocardia sp.
GCCCGACACCGTGCCCGCGGACACCGCGCCCGGCGGGAACTCCCCGACCGGCGGCGTCCTGCTCGTCGCGGGCATCGGCTCGCTCGTGGCCGTGGGCCTCGGCGTGTACGGCCACCTCCACGAACCCGCGGGGTTCGCCTTCTACGCCGCCGGGTTCTCCAGCGGCACGGCGGCGAAGGCCTGGCTCGGCACCGGTGCATTCGTGCTCGCGCTGATCCAGCTCGGCTCCGCGAGCCTGATGTACGGGCGGTGGCCGCGAATCCCTGCGCTGCCCTGGATCGGCGTGCTGCACCGCTGGGCCGGCCGGGCCGCCGTGCTGCTCACGGTTCCGGTCGCGGTGCACTGCCTGTACGCGCTCGGATTCCAGTTCTCCTCGCCGAGGGTGCTGCTGCACTCATTGTTCGGGTGCCTGTTCTACGGGGCGTTCGTGACCAAGATGCTGGGACTGCGGCGCACCGACCTGCCCGGCTGGATGCTGCCCGCGCTCGGTGGCGCCGTGTTCGCCGCGCTCGTGGCGGTGTGGCTGACCTCCTCGGTGTGGTTCCTCGCCACCTCCGGCCCGACGTTGTAGGGGGAGCAGCATGTCGCAGAACGTCGACGGTCCCTCGGGTGGCCGACGTCCCGGTCGGCGGCGGCCGTGGCCGGCACCGAGATTGCGGCGGCCGCACCCGGGCGCCCCGGGACCCGGTCAGCCGCCACCTTCCCGCACCCGGTCGCCCGGCAGCACGACGGCCAGCGCGGCCACCAGCAGGACCACCGCGACCACCGTGTAGAGCCATACCGACGGTCCGGTCCAGTCGACCGCGCCCCGGCCGTAGACGAGCGGCACCAGCGCCGCGGTGCCGCCCGCTACGCCGAGTCCGGTCGCGGCGATCCGGCCGGTCGGTCGGTCATCGACCCGGACCACCGAGAACGCCAGCAGCCCGACGCCCAGCAGCGTGGCCCCCGCCATCCGGCCGGTCAGCGCGGTCAGTGCCCACGGCCAGAGCGCGGCGATCGGGCGGGGTGCCACGAGCAGCGCCACACCCAGCACGCCCAGCAGCCCCGTCGCTGCGGCCAGCGTCACCCGGGTGCCGGGCGGCAGCGGCTCCCGGCGTGGCGGATCGCCGCCGGGGGCGCGGTCCTGCCAGCGGAACGCGAACACGTACCCGAGTGGCGTCACGATGTAGACGGCCAGCCATACCCAGGCCGCCGACCGGGCGAGCGGCCCGCCCGCGAACAGGTGGAACGCCGAGAGGTGCAGCAGCGTGACCGCCAGCACGAGCGCCACGAACAGCACCACCGGCACCAGTGCGGTCCGGGCGGGCGCCCACCACGGCTGGCGCAGCGCGAGCACTCCCATGACCACCGAGGCGAGGTAGAACAACCCGATGAACCCCGCCGACGCCGGAACCGCGATCGTCCAGGCGAAGAAGTCCTCGGTGCGGGCGGCGCCGACCAGCAGCTGCACCGCGGCACCGGCCGAGATCGCCACGCTCGCCGCGCCGAACCACCACATCACCCGGGTGGTCCGGGCGTGCGCGGTGGTCACGTCAGCGCTCCGGCGAGCTCGTCCCGGCCGGTGACGCCGAGCTTGCGGTAGGCGTGCCCGAGGTGGGTCTCGACGGTCTTGGCCGTGACGAACAGGGCCTGGGCCACGCTGCGGTTGGACAGGCCGTCCGCGGCGAGCACGACGACCCGGCGCTCGCTCGCGGTCAGCGCGTCTGGTCCGGTCACCGCGACCGTGCGAGGGCGGGCGCCGGCCGCGACGAGCTCGTCACGGGCCTGGTCGCACAGCGCATCCGCTCCGCACCGGATGGCGAGCTCGCGGCCCCGGGCCAGCTCGGAGCGGGCGGCGGCACGCTGGTTGTCCCGGCGCAGCAGGGCGCCGAGATCGACCAGTGCCCTGGCGTGCTCGAGCCGCGCC
Organism: Pseudonocardia sp.; assembly: GCA_030451825.1. Taxonomy (GTDB): domain Bacteria; phylum Actinomycetota; class Actinomycetes; order Mycobacteriales; family Pseudonocardiaceae; genus Pseudonocardia. The sequence goes on from JAKDNL010000062.1 coordinate 1,907, forward strand.
GGGGTTCCGGCGAGCATGTCGACGGCGTCCCGCAGCGGTTGCTCGGTGCCGGTGACCAATCCGCAGGCCCGCAGCGCGGTCCCCAGCGCGCGCGATGCCGACCACATCCGGGCGAGTGCGGCGGCCTCCTCCGCCACCCGGCGGGCCTCGTCGGTGCGGCCCAGCCGGTACAGGGCCAGTGCCGAGCCCGCCTGCCAGGACATCAGGCCGGGATGCCGCACGCCGCGTCGGCGCAACCGGTGGCCGCACTCGGTGAAGTCGGCCAGCGCCTCCTCGGCGCGGCCCTGGGCCAGCCGCAATCGGCCGCGGGCGTCCAGCAGGTAGGCCAGGTCCGGGGTGACCCCGCTCTCGGCCAGCGACGCGTCCGCCTCGGCCAGTCGCCCGCGCTCGACCAGCACGAGCACGAGCCACGCCTGGGTGTAGCGCCGCGCGTAGTGCACGCGGTGCTCGGCGGTGAGCTCGTCGGCGGTCCGGGCGTCGGCCTCGGCGTCGTCGAGACGGCCCAGCAGGTAGCTGGTCTGCGCCCGCAGCACGCTGGCCGAGGCGAACTCGGCGATCGACCCGCGCCGGCGCGCCCCCGCGATCATGACCTCGCAGGTGTCGGCCATCCGGTCCAGCCGCTCGGTGGCGATCAGCACCGACGTCGCGGGTAGCAGCACCCCCGGATCGGGCGACTCGTGGGCCAGCGTGACCGCCAGCGCGTCGCCCGCCATCTCCACGGCGCGTTCCTCGTCGCCACCCTGCAGCGCGTCCAGCGCGGTGTTCGCCAGGAGCACCGCCCGCCCGCGGGTGCCCGGATGGTCGGGGTCGTGCAGCGCCCGCGTGCGTTCCAGCGCCACGGCCCGCCGCTGCGGGTTCCGGCGGGACAGACCGACCACTTCGGCCTCGAGCTCCAGCGCCAGTTCGGGGTGGGAGTCGGCGAGTCCGGTCAACGCCCGGTCCAGCACGGCCAGCGCGCGCCGGTAGTCCAGCGTCACCCGCAGTGAATGGACCAGCTCCAGCGCGATCCGGGCCCGCTGCACGGGATCGACGGCGGCGGCCAGCGCATCCTCGAGGAGCGCGACCCCGTCGGAGTAGGACACCCGCACGGTCGCGGTGCCGAGCTCGAACAGCAGCCCGGTGTGTGCCTGAGCCGGGGGTGGTTCCTCCTGTGCCCGGCGCAGGTAGCTGATCGCGGACTCGGGCGCCCCCTTGGCGAGGGCGATCCGGGCCGCGGCCCGCAGCGGTTCGACGACCTCGGGATCGCCCAGCGCCTCGGTCTGCAGCAGGTGGGTGGCGACCAGCTCCGGTGGGGCACCCTCGGCGGCGAGGATCCGGGCCGCCGCGCGGTGCGTGCGGTGCCGTTCCCGCGGCGTCGTCAGGTTCGCGACGGCCTGGCCGACCAAGGGATGGGTGAAGCAGATCGGCCGGCCGTCGCGGACCAGCCCGGTCTCCGCGAGGGTGGCTATCAGGTCGGCGACCTCGCCCGGGTCCAGCCCGGTGAGCCCGGCCACGTGCCGCAACTGCGCGTGGCCGCCGAGCGCCGCCACCGCTGTGGCCACGGCCGTGGCGGCCGGCCCGGCGTACCGCAGCCGGTCGTCGACCGAGGTGGCCACTACCGCGGGTGCCCGCCGGGCGACCGCGCGGGCACCGTCGTCGTCCGGCCGCACCCCGTCGGCAGCCAGGGCGAGGAGCAGCGCGCGCATCAGGAACGGGTTCCCCCGGGTCGCCTCGTGGCAGGCCGCGTCGAACGTCTCGGTGCCGCCGTCGGCCAGTCGCTCGCGGATCAGCGCGTCGGTACCGCGACGGCTCAGCGGTCCCGGTCGCAGCACCACGACGCATCGCTCGCGGATCGCTTTGATCGCCACCGGATCCGGATCCGGACCGGCTGGCCGGGCCGCCACCAGCAGGGCGACCGGGAGCTCGTCGATCCGGCGGGCCAGGTAGGCGAGCGCGCCGAGAGAGGGGGCGTCGGCCCACTGCGCGTCGTCCACCGTGAGGAGCACCGGACCGAGATCGGCCAGGTTCGCCGTCAGCCAGTACAGGCCGTGCAGGGTGCCCGCCGATGTCTGCACCCGACCGTCCTCCGGGCACCCCTCGAGGGTGATCACCGGGGCGGCCAGGCGGGCGGCACCCGCCAGCAGCTCGGCCCGTGGGAGCGGCCCGGTGCTGGTCAGTAACGGCTCGAACAGGCTGCGCACGACCCCGAACGCGAGCTCCCGCTCAAGGGCGCCCGCCCGGGCGCCGAGCACCCGCACCCCGGCGGTCACGGCTTGCTCCCGCGCCCGGTGGAGCAGCGAGGTCTTGCCGATCCCGGCCGGCCCCTCGATCCAGAGCACGCCTCCGCGCCCGTCGATCACGGACCCGACGAGCGCGCCGATGGTCCCCAACTCGTCGTCGCGCTCGAGCAACATGGCGGAACTCCCCGGGAGCCGGTTAGCGCGTGCAAACGATACGGGGCCACCGCCCGGTACGGCACCGCACGACGTGCGAACGCCGGGTACATCGGCAGAACTGACGACAGCGGGGTGAACCGGGGCCGGGACGGACGCAGGCACCGCAGGGCCGGAACACGCAGCCGGCCCGCCCGGCCGGGCCGGTACCGCGCTCACGCCGCGGACAGCGAGGCGCGCCCGGCAGGGGTCAGCCGGGCGGGCTCGGGCGCGGCGCCCGAGGGCGGCTCGACCAGACCCGCCCGGACCAGCCGACCGATCGCCAGCTGGTCGCAGCACCAGCAGCCGTCCACCCGCAGCAGCGGCCCGCACCGGTCCAGCAGCTCGCCGCGGCCCGCACTGATCGCTCGCAGGAGCGCCCGGCTCGCCCCGATCATCGTCGCTGGTGCGGCAGTCCCGTCGTCCACGACGCACCATCCCCTCCTCGGCCGTGCTCGATCCGTCGAGGGTGGCGACACGGGCACCGGCGCGGCGTCCGGGGACGCCCCCGAGATTCCCGCGGCGGTGACCCGGATCGACCGACCCGGGCGGGCCGCGGTCCCCGAGCCGCGCGGCCGGGCGGGTCTCGGGGTGGCACCCCGACGCGGAGGTGGGCACGCAGGCCCTACAACATCGGTATGACGACGACCGATCCGGCCCGCTGCGGCGTCGCGATCTGCGGGGGCAGCGTGATCGGCCTCTCGGCGGCGCTGATGCTGGCCCGCGACGGGCACCGGGTGACCGTGCTGGAGGCCGACCCCGACGGGGCGCCGGAGACGGCGGCGCAGGCGTGGGCCGCGTGGCGGCGGCCCGGTGTCGCCCAGTTCCGGCAGCCGCACAGCCTGTTCACCCGGGCCCGCCGGGTCCTGGACCGGGAACTGCCCGGGCTGACGGTGCGGTTGCTCGCGGCGGGTTGCACGTGGGTGGACCCCCTGGACCCGCTGCCACCGGGAGTCGCCGACCGCGCACCGCGCGCGGGCGACGGGACGCTGCGGTTCGTTACCGGGCGGCGTCCGGTGATCGAGTCGGTGCTCGCCGCCGCCGCGGAGGATGAGCCGGGACTCACCGTCCGCCGCGGGGTCCGGGTCGGGGGCCTGCTGGGAGGGCCGTCGGCCATCCCGGGCACCCCGCATTCCTGCGGGGTACGGCTGGAGACCGGCGAGGAGGTCCGGGCCGACCTGGTGGTGGATGCGACCGGGCGGCGCAGCCCGTCGAGCAGGTGGCTCGGCGACATCGGCGCGCGGGTGCCCGCCGCCGAGTCCGAGGACCGAGGCTTCGCCTACTACACCCGCTACTTCACCGGACCGTCGGCACCCGGGGGAGGCGCGGCGCTGATCCCGATGGGCAGCGTTTCCCTGCTGCCCCTGCACGGCGACAACGACACCTGGTCGGTGACGCTGTTCGGGCTCTCCGGGGATCGCCCGCTGCGGGCACTGCGCGACCCGGAGGTGTTCACCCGGGTGCTGCGGGACTACCCGCGCTACGCGCACTGGTTGGACGGGCGCGCGATCACCGGCGTGCTGCCGATGGCCGGCGTCCTCGATCGCAGGCGTCATCTCGCCGTCGAGGGCCGGCCGGTGGTGACCGGTTTCGCCGCCGTCGGTGACGCCTGGGCCTGCACCAACCCGTCGGCCGGGCGCGGGATGAGTGTCGGGCTGGTGCACGCCCAGCTGCTGCGCCACGTCGCCAGGTCCCACCTCGACGACCCGGCCGCGTTCGCCCGGGTCTGGCTGGAGCGCACCGACGGGGAGATCGGCCCGTTCTACGACGACCAGGTCGACGCCGACCGGGCCCGGGTCGCCGAGATGGCCGCCGCGCGGGAGGGCAGGCCGCCTGCCCGGACCACCCGGCTGGGTCGGCTGGCGGCCGCGGCCCGGTCCGATCCGGACGCCCTGCGCGGACTGATCGAGACCGTGCTGTGCCTGTCACTGCCGGGCGAGGTGCTAGCCCGCCCGGCGGTCCAGAACGCGATCCGCCGGGTGGCCCCGGACGCGCCACGGGCCCAGCACGGGCCGGACCGGGCCCGCCTGCTGAGGCTGCTCGCCACCTGACCGACCGACCGAAGGAGACCCATGACCACCTCGCCCGGCACCGTCCTGACCAGCCACTGGCCGTCCGTGACGGTGCCCGACTGCACCCTGCCCGAGTTCCTGCTGGCCCGGGGCTCCGAGCGGGGTGACCGGCCTGCCGTGGTCGACGGGCCGACCGGGCGGACGCGCAGCCACGCGGAGCTTGCCCGCGACGTCCGCCGGTGCGCCGCCGGTCTGGCCGCGCACGGCCTGTCCCCGGGTGAGACGTTCGCGATCCTCGCCCCCAACGTCCCCGAATGGCTGGTGGCCGCCTACGGCGCGATGGCCGCCGGCGGAGTCGTCACCGGGGTCAACCCGCTCTACACCCCGGACGAGATCGCCGCCCAGCTGCGCGACTGCCGGGCTCGGCATCTGCTGACGGTGCCCCCGATGCTCCCCGCCGCCCGCGCTGCCGCAGAGCGCGCGGGCGGGGGGGTCCAGCTCGTCGTGCTGGGCGAGCGGGACGGCGACGCGGTGGCGTTCGCCGACCTGCTCGGGCACGGCGATGAACCGCCGCCGGTACGGATCCGCCCGGACACCGACCTCGCGCTGCTGCCCTACTCCAGCGGTACCACCGGGCTGTCGAAGGGCGTGATGCTCACCCACCGTGCCCTGGTGGCCAACGTGTTGCAGATGGAGGTCGCCGTCTCCCCGGACGGCTCGGACCGCTGGATCGCGGTCGCACCGTTCTTCCACGCGGTCGGCTTCAGCGTGATCGCCAACCTGGCGCTGCACAGCGGTGGCGCGGTCGTCACCGTGCCGAGATTCGACCCGGTGGACTTCGTGCAGACGATCGAGCGGCACCGGGTGACGACCGCGATCGTCGTGCCCCCGATCGTGCTGGCCCTGGCCAAGCACCCCGCGGTGGACGCGGCCGACCTGTCCTCGCTGCGCCGGATCGGCAGCGGCGCCGCGCCCCTGGGCGCCGGGCTGCAGCAGGCCTGTGCGGAGCGGATCGGCTGCCCGGTCGGCCAGGGCTACGGGATGACCGAGATGGTGGCCGGCATCGCGCTGTGGGACACCTCCTCGCCGACCGTGCCCGGCTCGGTGGGCCGGCTGCTGCCGGGCGTCCGGGCGCGGGTCGTCGACCCCGACACCGGCGCCGATCTCGAACCCGGCCAGGACGGCGAGCTCTGGGTGCAGGGGCCGCAGCTGATGTCGGGCTACCTCGGCAACCCCGGCGCGACCGCGGCCACCGTCGACGCCGAGGGCTGGCTGCACACCGGCGACATCGTGCGGTTCGACGACGCGGGCAACCTCCACGTCCTCGACCGGCTCAAGGAGCTGATCAAGGTCAAGGGCTTCCAGGTGCCCCCGGCCGAGCTGGAGGCGATCCTTCGGGCGCACCCGGCGGTGGCAGACGCGGCGGTGGTCCCGGTCCCGGACGAGCGGTGCGGGGAGGTCCCGAAGGCGTTCGTGGTGCCTGCGGGCGGGGCGACCGTCGACGCCGAGCAGCTGATCGCGCACGTAGCCGAGCGGGTCGCGGCGCACAAGCAGGTGCGCGAGGTCGAGTTCGTCGACGCGATCCCGACCTCGCCGGCCGGCAAGACGCTGCGGCGGATGCTGCTCGGGCGGCACCGCGCGACCCCGGAGCCGGTGTGACCCGCGGGTACGGGCTGCGCCTCGCCTCGGACGAGGTCGCCCGGTACCGGACTAGCTCGCCGTGTAGGCCGCGGTCGGAGGCCGCCCGTCCGGATCCGGCGCCGCACGGCCCGGGACCGGGCGGACCCTGAGCCGCGCCGGTGCCGGCGCGAACGGCGTCGGGGTCGCGGGGCCGCGAACGTTCGGGGGCCGGTACCGGCGCGGCCACCCGGTGGGATCCCCGACCGTTCGGGGACGGCCGGACCGCCCCGCCGGGGCGGGCGCCACGGCCGCCCGACTCGGGAGGAAACCACCATGACCGAAGTGTGCTTCTGCGGACGGTACGGGCCGCTGACCGACCGCACACCGATCCTCGACGACGACGGGCCGAGCCTGCAGTGCCCGACCTGCGGCCACGTCGACCGGCTGACCGTGTTCCCGGAACCGGTCCGGCTCCGGCTCTGGACCGAGGCCAAGGAGCGGGAATTGTGGGACCTGAGGGAGAGCGCATGACGACCCCGTCGGCGAGCCGTCCCGGGAGCCGACCCTGGGGACGCGGACGCGAGGTGCGGCCGCCCGTGAGGGCGGACGGCTACGATGTGTCGCCGAGTTCGACGCGGACTGGGAGGTCGTGCTCGAGCAGGCGAAGACCTCGCATGATCTCGCAGGGGTGCACCAGGTGCTCGCCAAGTGGCGCCACGTCGCGTACGCCGAGCTTCGTGATCCCGGGTCCTACTTCCGGTTGCAAGCCGAAGCCGAGCAGATCCTGCGCACGGGCGAGAACCCGACCGCCGGTTCCTTCGACGACATGCAGGCACTCATCCGGGACCGGCCGGCCCGGTAGGTGCCGTACCGGATCATCCCCGACCAAGCGGTCGTCGAGCAGTCGCCGCCCAGCCCAGTTGGACGAATCTGTCCGTTACATGTAACAATTCGGGATGGCTGAACAGGACACGCCCCCGGTCCGGCATAGAGTGGCCGCACATCGGGCACGGTTGCGCCGCCAGGGGCTGCGGCCGGTGCAGATCTGGGTGCCCGACGTGCGAGCCCCCGAGTTCGCCGCCGAGGCTCACCGGCAGTCCGCGCTGGCGGCCGCGAGCCCGCACGAAGCCGAAGATCAGGCCTTTGCCGACGCCATCTCGTGGTTTGGTGACGAGAGCGACGACGAGGAGTGAGGCGCGGCGAAATCTGGACAGCCGCCGGGTCTAAGCACTACGCGGGTAAACCGCGGCCGGTGCTGGTCGTCCAGGACGACCTCTTCGATGCGACCGACTCGATCACCATTTGCCCGCTGACCCGTGACGAGACCGAGATCCCACTGCTGCGCATCCGCTTGGATCCCGAACCGACCACAGGGCTGGTCCAGACCAGCAGCATCATGGTCGACAAGCTCACCACGATGCCCCGATCGAAGCTTGGCGAGCACGTCGGGGACGTTTCCGATACCGACATGCTGGTGCTGTCCCGCGCCCTGGTGGTCTTCCTCGGCCTTGCCTGACTCGCGCTCCAAGGGGATCCCCGCGTGATCAGTTAAGGGTTTGGCGGCGGATCGTCGGCCCTGTCGTCGTCAGGTCTGCTTGTCCCAGTGCTGCGGCACGCCGAAGGTGGTGTGCAAGCCGTCGCGGCCGGCGTCGGTGAGTACGACCGCACGCCGGTGGTGGGTGCGCCGCAGCCAGTCCAGGTCGAACAGGTGGCTGGTGAGCGCGGTGCCGAGTGGGCCGGCGAGGTGGTGGCGCTGCTCGGACCAGTCCAGGCAGTAGCGGACTGTCGGCCTCCGGCGGGCGATCGTGTCGAGGTCGAGTCCGAACGCAGCGCGTTCGCGACGGCCCTGCGGGGTCAGCTCGTAGGTGAGGTCGCGGCCGGGCGCGGAGAGCCGGTCGGTCCGGGCGCGGTCGGGGTGGTGGTTCCCGTCGCCGCCGGCGAGGCGGCCACGCTGCAGGAGGGCTGCCATCAGCGTGACGCCGAGCCGGCCGGCGAGGTGGTTGTAGCAGGTGCGGGCTCGGCGCAGGGCGTGCGCGCGGGTGCCCTGGCGCAGGGACCGGATCGGTTCGGGTGGGGCGATGCGGGCCAGTGCCTCGAGCGCTGCGGCCACCGAGGGATCGGCCAGGCGGAAATAGCGGGTGCGGCCCTGGCGCTCGGCCATCACCAAGGAAGCGTCCAGCAGTCACCCGGAGTTCCGCGGCGGAATCTGCTGCTGGTCGTGATGTGTGTGGGCATGTTCCTGGTCCAGCTCGACGTGACCGTGGTCAACGTCGCCCTGCCCGCGATCCGGGCCGGTCTGGGGACCGGGCTGGCCGGCCAGCAGTGGGGTCGCTGCTGTGCGGGCTGGCTCCGACCATCGCCACTCTGGTCGCCGGCCGGGTGGTGCAGGGTCTGGGGGCCGCGCTGCTGCTGCCCGGCACCCTCGCGGTGATCACCCACGCCTACCCGGGCCGCGGCGAGCAGGCCCGCGCGGTCGGGATCTGGGCCAGGGTGTCCGCGCCGGCGCTGCCCGCCGGGCCGCTGTTGGGCGGGGCGCTGGTCTCCTGGCTGGGCTGGCAGGCCGTGTTTCTGATCAACCTGCCGGTGATCGCGCTGGCCGCCCCCGCCGCGGCCACGCTCGTGGTCGAGACCGCCGATCCCCGCAGCCGGCGCCTCGACGTGCCCGGCGGGGTGCTGGCGGCGGTGGCGCTCTCCGGGGTGGTGTTCGCGGTCATCAGCGCCGGCCACGGCGGGGCCGGACCCGCCGTGTGGGGCTCCGCCGCGGTGGCCGTACTGGCCGGGATCGGGTTCGTGCTGCGTGAGTGCCGTGCCGCCGAGCCGATGTTGCCGCTCGGGTTGCTGCGCAGCCCGGCGTTCGCCGGGGCGAACCTGGTCGCCGCGGCGATGAACCTCGTCGGGATCGGCACCGTGTTCGTCGCCACCCTGTATCTGCAGAGCGTCCAGCACCGCAGTGCCGTCGTCGCCGGGGTGATGCTGCTGCCGCTGTTCGTGCCCTTGGCCGCGCTCGCCCCGATCACCGGGCGGCTCACCGCCCGCTACGGGCCCCGCCTTCCGATGAGCGTCGGGCTGGTGCTCGGCGCCGCCGGCTCGGTCGCCCTGATCGGGCTCACCCCCACCAGCGGCTACCTGCGGTTCCTGCCCGTGCTGCTCGGACTGGGCCTCGGCATGGGCATGCTCACCGCCGCGGTGGTGGCCGCCGCCGTGCGGTCGGTACCCGCGGAGCGCGCCGGGCTGGCCAGCGGGGTCAACAACACCGCCCGCCAAGCTGCCGGGGCCCTGGCCGTCGCGATCTACGGCGCCGTGGTCGGCAGCCCCACCGACCCCGACCGGTTCACCAGCGGGCTGCACATCATCGGAGCGGTCGGCGCCGTCGTCTGGATCGCCGCCCTCGCCCTGACCTGGCTGACCATCCGTGCCGGCCCGGCGGACGCATAGCGGAACCCCCGCCGGGTGCGGCATCCAGCGGCCGCTACCCGGGGACTACGACCTGGGCGGTGGTGGGCCTACGCCAGGGCTCCGCTGAGCTCGTCGATGATCTCCATCTGGCCGTGCATGCCGCTCTCCATACCGGAGTCCATGATCATGTCCCGCAGTGCCTTGTCCACGGTCTCGATCAGGAGGGTGAGCAGCGTTCCGTCGCCGTCGGGCTCCATCGTGACGGTGACCAACGGCGCCCCGCTGTCGTCGCCCGTCGCGGCGCCGGGCATCTCGTAGACCTCGGTGTAGACGATCTTGCGGCCGTCCACGATGTCCCGGTACTCACCGTGGAAGGCCACCTCGCCGCCGTCGTCGGAGGTGATGACGTAGCGCCACCGGCCGCCGATCCGGAAGTCGTTCTCGACCGAGGTCCTGGTGCCGGCGTCGCGCTGACCGCTCCACCACTGCGCGATCGATTCGGGGTCACTCCACACCCGGAACACGCGGGCCGGTGTCGCCCGGAATCGCCGGGTGACGAGGATCTGCTGGATCGCGGGCAGGGTGATGGTGGCGGTCTCGCCGCTGGTGGTGCTCATGGTGCGTTTCTCCTTCGTGGTGGTGATCCACGCGCCGTCGGCCTCCTGGCCCGACACGCTCTCGCACGGGTTCCCGTGTCCTCGCACGCGATATTTCCCGTGCGAAGACAGCCGAACCCGTGCGAAGCCGGGAGGCCGTGGGGTTCGCCCAGTGCCGACGTTCGCTCCGCAAAGCTCCGCTCAGTCACCCGAGCCGGCCTCGTCCGGCAGTTCGTCCAGGAGCTGGTCCATCCGGTCGAACCGGTCGTTCCAGAGGTGCTCGAACCGCGAGGTCCACTGATGGACGGGCCGGAGCCCGGCCGCGTCGAGCCGATAGAGCCGCTGCCGTCCTTCGACCCGGGCGGTCACGATCCCCACCTCCTTCAGGACGCGCAGGTGCTTGGACACCTGGGGCTGGCTCTGGCCGACGGCGCTGACCAGCTCGCCCACCGTCCGCTCGCCGAACGAGAGGCGCTCGACGATGTCCCGCCGTCGAGGTTCGGCGATATGTCGGTGGGCGCCTCCGCCGTCGGGGTGGCACGTTGTCCGCCATGACCGGATCGGGGCCCAAGGCCGACCTGCAGCATTACCTGCAGAGCGCACGCGAGGCCATGCTGTGGAAGCTCGACGGGCTCTCCGGCTACGACATGCGCCGCCCGCTCACCCCGACCGGCACGAACCTGCTCGGGCTGGTCAAGCACCTCGGGGCGTGCGAGCTCGGCTACCTCGGGACGGTGTTCGGACGGCCGTCGGACGAGCGGCAGCCCTGGTTCGACGACGACGCCGAACCGGACGCCGACCTGTGGGCCCGCGCCGACGAGCCGGCCGCGGATGTGGTCGCGTTCTACCGCCGGGTGTGGGCGCATTCGGACGCGACGATCGCGGCGCTGGAGCTGGACGCGGTCGGCGAGGTCGCGTCGTTGCCCGCCGAGCTCCGGGCGATGACGCTGCACCGGGCCCTGGTGCACATGATCGCCGAGACGCACCGGCACGCCGGGCACGCCGACCTGCTCCGTGAACTGATCGACGGCAGCGCCGGCCTGCGCGAGGACCACGACAACCTGACGCCCCGCGATGCGCAGCGGTGGCCCGAACACCGCGACCGCCTCGAACGCCTGGCCCGACAGGCCGGGCCGGGCGACGACGGCCCGGGCGGATGACGGGGGAGCTGCCGGTAGTGACTCACTCCCGCCCGGCAGGACCAGCACCCGTGGCGACGGGCTCGGTGGCCGGGCGGTGATGCACGGCGCGGGCGGATGACCAGATCCAGGCTAGCTCGAGAGCGCTCGCGCCGAACATCGTGACGCCCAAGGGGATGTGCAGGACCTTCAGGTGCGCTATGCCCAGTCCTACCTGAGCCAGTGTGGCCGCAAGGAAGATGCCCGCGTAGACCACCGGCCTGGCCGAGCCGCCGCCCGGTCGCCACGCGAGGAACGCAGCCACGACATGCACGACGGCCACGACGAACAGCGTGTACGCGGTAGCGCTGTGCAGGGCGCTGCCGCCGGGCACGGACAGCAGCAGCCCGGCCGTCACCGAGGCGGCGAAGATGATCAGGGTCTGCAAGGTGATCACGGCGCGCAGGACCGTGAGGCTGCCCGGCTCGGTCGTCGGTGTGGGCACGGAAGTGGTCCCCAATCCATCGGATGCTTGTTCGCTCTCGATGGCTCGACGATGTAGCCGTCAGAAACGTGACGCGCCCCGTCGACGGGATGTCAGAGCGCGCCGGTCGGGCTCACTCCCGCCCGGCAGGAGCGGCGCCGGTGGCGACGGACTCGGGCACCTCGCCCGGCCGGTAGCCCGGGAGTCTGCTGGCGGGGACGATCGCCAGCGCGCTGACCGTGGCGAGCACGAGCAGCCCGAGGCGCAGCGCGCGCAGGCGGGCCTCCTCGTTGAGCGCGACCGCGGCCTCGACCTGGGCGGGGCTCGCGTCGGTCCGTTCCAGGATCTCGGCGAGCCGGTCGTTGCTGACGAAGTTCGTGTTGTCCAGGTCGTCGATGTTCTCCCCCGACGGCACCGCTCAGGTACTGACCGCTTGCCGGACACCGCCGACGTCCAGATCCATGCACGACTCCCGAGGATTTCCCTGTGTAACCCCCTGCAGCACATCACGGCCGCGCAGGGCCCACAACTGGGAAATCCATCGTGGACAGGGCCGGTCAGGCTCCGGTGGGAATGGCCGCGCCGTGCGGTACCCCGGCGGCGAGGTGCGCGTCGTAGACCGGCTGCCAGGCCAGCGCGCCCTCGGAGCGCGGGCCCTCGGTCTCGCCGCCGGAGAGATGGGTGTCCAGCTCGGCCAGGCAGACCACCCACCCGGCACCGTTGCGGGCCGCGGTGTCGCGCTGTTCGAGGACGTTGAGCATGGTGAACACGCACCCGTCGCCGTCCGGCTCCAGGCTCAGGTGCAGCTCGTCGCCGCCCCAGGTGAACGAGAACCGGCGCGGCGGATCGAACTCCAGCACCCGGCCCCGCATCGGGTCCATGTTCGGGTCGAAGCTGAACTCGATCGTGCCGCCGGCGTGAGGGTGCACGGCCACCGCCGACGGGAACCAGTGCGCCAGCTCGGCGGGCTCGGTGACCGCGGCCCAGACCCGCTCGATCGGGTGCGGGTAGCTGCGGACGAACCGGACGGCCGGGCGTCCGTCGTGCTCGAGGTAGGTACCGAGGTCGGTGTGGTCCATCAGATCTCCTTCGGGGCGTCGACCGCAGCGCCGGGGGCCGTGTCGGCCGGGGTGCCGGACGGAGGGTCGTGCGGGGTGTCGGGGTGCGCGTCGAGGTGGCGGCCGAGCGCGTCGAGGCGGTCGTTCCACAACCACCGGTAGGGCTCGAGCCACGCGTCGAGCTCGGCGATCGGCGCCGGGTCGATCGTGTAGATCCGGCGCTGGGCCTCGCTCCGGACCCGGACCATCCCGGCTGCCCGCAGCACCCGCAGGTGCTTCGACGTCGTCGGCTGGCTGAAGCCGAGGACGCCGACGAGCTCGCCGACCGAGCACGGGCCGGACCGCAACCGCTCCAGCACGGCCCGCCGGTGGGGGTCGGCCAGGGCAGTCCACACTCCGTCGCGCACGCGCTGAATATGCCAGTGAAGGTATATACGAGTCAAGGCATATACGTGGGCGGGCTCGGTGCCGTCAGGTCGTCCGGCGGAGCCGGCGCAGGGCTGCGTCGGCACTGTCCTCGGGGCTCGAGTTGAAGGCGATCTGCGCATCGAGTGCATGCCGGCGGACGAGATTGACGATGCTCTCGAAGAGCTCGAGCAACGGCTCGGGCTTGCGGATGCCGCCGCCGATCACGACGCAGTCGTAGGTCCGTCGCCGCAGTCGCTCGACGACCACCTCCTCGATGGTGTCGTCCAGGGGGAGCAGGCACAGGTCGGCGACGATCCCGTGGTCGGCGAACCGGTCCTGCCCGCGGTTCAGAGCCTCGGTCACGACGTCGGGATCGACGCCGGGAACGGCGGACGGGTCGAAGCCCACGACCAGGACGTGCGGCGGATCCGACGCGGGCGGGGCGTCCGCCGACGACGGGTCGCTGCCGGTGCGGGTCACGGAGTTCTCCTTATCGGTGATAAGTGGTGATGCCGGTAGCGTGGCTTAGCACTGATAAGGTGTCAAGGTGGCGGCCGGGAGGACAGCGCTCGATCGCGCGGTGGTCGCGGCCGCCGCGCTCGATCTGCTCGACGAGGTCGGGCTCGACGGGCTCTCGGTCCGCCGTCTGGCCGGCGTGCTGGGGGTCAAGTCGCCCGCGCTGTACTGGCACTTCCGGGACAAGGCCGAGCTGCTCGACCTGATGGCCCAGGAGATCCTGCGGCCCGACGTCCACGGCCCGGCCCGGTCCGGTCAGGGCTGGCAGGAATGGGTCGGCGAGGGCGCCCGCCGTCGACGCCGGGCGCTGCTGTCCCGCCGCGACGGGGCTCGGCTGATCGCGGGCACCCGGCCCGGTCCCGAGATCGCCCGGCATGCCGAGGCCGATCTGCGCGTCCTGTGCGAGGCCGGCTTCACCGCCGTCGGCGGGTTCCGGCTGCTGGTCGCCGTCGGGCACTACGTCACCGGCTTCGTCATCGAGGAGCAGGGCGCCACCCGGCGGCACGCCGCGCTGACCGGACCCGTCCCCGACGTCGCGGAGATCCGCGCGAGTACCCCGACGCTGTTCAGTGCGCTGAATGACGGCGGGGCACCGGAGAGCGACGACGCCTTCGAGCACGGCCTGGCCGCCCTGCTCCTCGGACTCGAGGCGATGCGGACCACCGGGTCGCGCCGATAGCCGGGCGGCCCAGCCGGTCGTCGTGCGGCCCAGCCGAAAACCGGCGGGGCCGCACGATGTCTGTCGCGTCGCGGATCACACGGGGCGCGGGCCGAAGCCGAAGCCGGGGTTCGCGCCCGTGGCGGCCGGGCCGAAGGCGCGTAGCGCCCGGCTCGGGTCCGCCTCCGCGACCGCGGCGGCCGGGTCGGTGATCGCCCGCTCGGCGTCCAGCGGGGACAGGGCGCCGACCAGGTAGGCGGCGTCGCGGCCGGACACCGTGTCCGGCACGGCGGCGGGCCGGGCCAGAGCGCCGCCGAGATGCCGGATCCCGATCACGGTCATCGGTCCGCCCAGCGCCGCGACCGCGTCCAGCCCGGCCGGAACCAGGTCGCCGAGCAGCAGGTTCTCGCCGGTGTAGGCGTGCGGCGCGTCCGGCTCGGCGTAGACCCGTGACGAGTCGACCGGTCGCAGCGGTCCGACGGTGTCCTCGCCGGCGCAGGTCGCGGCACGCAGCGGCGCGAGCAGCCGGTCGGTCTCGGCGGACCCGGCCCGGACCGTCATCGCGATCCGGGCCACCCGCCGTCCGCGCAGGTGCGGCGGCAGGACGTCCCAGTCCGGGTAGGTGACCACCGACAGGCCGCTCGTGACGGCGTCGGGCAGGTCGGCCGTCCACTCCCGGAACGCGTGCAGCGGGGCGGCGTCGCCCGGCTCGCCGACCGGCCCCAGGTCGTGGACCAGGGCGCCGCCGGTCAGCGGCCCGGCCGGCAGCAACCCGATCGTCATGGCGGTGACGACCTCGCCCGGCAGCGGTCCGGTGCCGCGCAGCCGGGCGAACCGGCCGGGGTCGGTGTCCGCGGTGACCTCGTGCAGGTCGCCCTCGCCGTCCACGACCTCGAACGCGCGGACGTGGTCGACGGCCCAGCCGTCGGCGCGTCCGGTCAGCCCGAGGCCGCCGCCGAACGTGTAGCCGATCGCCCCAACGCCGGGGAAGGACCCGCTCGGCGCCATCAGGTCGAACCGGTCGGCCGCGGTGGTCACCGCGCCCCAGACGGCCCCGGCGCCGACCCGCGCCGTCCGCGCGGCCGGGTCGATCGCGATCGAGTCCATCCGCGCGGTGGCCAGCAGGATCCCCCCGGCCGCGGGGAGGCGGGTGCCGTGCCCGGTGTGGTGCACGGTCAGCGGCAGGTCGCCGGCGGCGGCGACGCGGACCGCGGCGCGGACGTCGTCGGCGCTGAGGGCACCGACGACGACGTCCGGGCGGTGACGCAGGCCGAGCTGGAACCCGGCGGGCTCCCCGGCCGACCCGGGTGCTTCCGGGGCGAGCACGGTGCCGCTGACCCGCGCGGTCAGCTCGTCGACGAGGGATCGGGTGGAGGTGTGTGCGCTCATGGGACAAGCATGCGGGCCGCCGATGCAGAAGTCGAAGAGCTGGATCTGCTATCGGCTAGCATTCTATGTTATGGAGCTGCGTCACCTGCGGTATCTCGTCGCCGTCGTCGAGGAGGGCACGATCACCGGTGCCGCGGCCCGGCTGCACGTCGCGCAGCCGGGGGTGAGCGCGCAGCTGCGCCAGCTCGAACGCGAGCTCGGTGAGCCGCTGCTCGATCGCGGTCCGCGTGCGGTCGCCCTCACCGAGGCCGGTCGCGCCGTGCTGCCGCACGCCTACGCCGCGCTGGCCGCCGTCGACGACGCCCGCGACGCGGTCGCCGCGCTGCGGGGTCTGCTGCGAGGGCGGGTCGCGGTCGGCATGGCGACGTCGTTGCCCGACACCGTCCTGGCCGACACGATCTCCGACTTCGCCGTCGCGCACCCGCGGGTCGCGGTGACGCTGCGGGAGGACACGGCCGACGCGCTGGGGTCCGAGCTGCTGGCCGGTCGCCTGGACCTCGCCTACCTCGGCGCGCCGGGGGAGCTGCCGGACGGGCTGGAGGGCCGGGTGCTGCTCGACGCCCGGCTGGTCGCCGCCGTGGCCGCGGACGATCCGTTCGCCGGACGGAGCCGGATCGGGCTCGCCGAGCTGGCGCACCGTCCGCTGATCTGCCTGCCACCGGGGCACGGGCTGCGCAGCGCGTTCGACCGTGCCTGCGCCGCGGACGGGGTGCACACGCGGGTGGCGTTCGAGGCCGGGGCGATGAGCCTGCTGCTGCGACTGGCCGCGCGCGGGGCCGGGGTGGCGGTGGTGCCGGAGCCGGCGCTGGAAGCTCCCGCGGTACGGGCGTTGGACGTCCCGCCGGTAGCGGTCGCGCTGGACCCGGAGGTGCGGACGCGGCTGCACCTGGTGTGGCGTCGCGGGGGGCCGAGCGGGCCGGCGGCGCGGGCCCTGCTGGAACGGGTGCTGACCGCGCTATGATCGCGGGCGGCCGTGCGCGAGAGTGTGCGCCGTGACCTCCGCCGTCCCGCCCACCGACGCCTCGTGACCGCGAGTCCGGGACCGCCCCGTCGCGGCCGCGTGCCCGCGGTCCGGGGAAACACAGTCCGGGGAAACACAGTCCAGGTCGTCGCGGTGCTGCTACTGCTTGCGGCCGGTGCGGCGGCGATCGCGACGTCGCGCCCGCCGGCCCCGGCGGCGGGCGACGCCCCGGCGTCGGCATTCAGCGCGACGCGCGCGATGGGCTCGGTCGCGGCGTTGGCCGACCGGCCGCGACCGATCGGGAGCCCCGCCTCGGACCGGGCCCGGGACGGACTCGCCGCCCGCCTGCGCGGGATGGGTCTGCAGACGTCGACGACACCGTCGGTGGGGGCCTCGTCCCGGGACGACGCGCAGGCCGTCGGGGTGGTGGACAACGTCGTGGGGACCCGGCGCGGAACCGCCCCGACCGGCGCGGTCGTGCTGGTGGCCCACTACGACTCCGTCCCGGCCGGACCCGGCGCCGCCGACGACGCCGCGGCGGTGGCCTCGATCCTGGAGACCGTGCGGGCCCTGTCGACCGGTCCGGCGCTGCGCAACGACCTGGTCGTACTGCTCACCGACGGCGAGGAGGCCGGGCTGCTCGGGGCGCAGGCGTTCGCCCGTGCCGACCCGCTGCGCGGGCGTCCCGCCGTCGTCCTGAACTTCGAGGCGCGCGGAGCCGGTGGGCCGTCACTGCTGTTCCAGACCTCCCCGGGCAACGCCCGGCTGATCGACGCCTACCGCGCGGTGCCGCACCCGGCCGGCGACTCCTCGCTGGCCGCAGCCTACGCGTTGCTGCCCAACGACACCGACTTCACCCCGTTCCTGGAGGCCGGCCGTCCGGGCCTGAACAGCGCGTTCGTCGAGCGTGCGAGCCGCTATCACACCCCCGGTGACACCCTGGCGAACCTCGATCCGGGCTCGGTGCAGCAGCAGGGCACGTCGATGCTGGCGCTGACCCGAGTGCTCGGCTCCACCGACCTGGCGCCGTTCGACCCGGCGGTCAGCGGCGCGCCGCCGTCCGGGGACGCCACCTACGCGGCCGTGTTCGGGCACCTGTGGGTCTACTCCGGCGCCGCCGTCCTGCCGATGGCGCTGCTGGCCGCGATCGCCGTCGTGGCGGCGCTGGTGACGCTCTGGCGACGGGAGCTGATCACCCCCGGCCGGTTCGCCGGCGCGTTCGCGTCCTGGCCGGTGGCGGTGCTGGTCGCGGCGTTGCTCGGCGAGGGGGCGTGGCGGGTACTGGCCTGGACGCGTTCGGGCTACGCGAACAGCCTGGGCTTCGTGCACCGCCCGGGCCTGATCCAGGTCGGTGTGCTGCTGCTCGGGCTGGTGGCGCTGCTGCTGTGGGGGCTACTGCTGCGCGGCAGGCTCGGGGCCTGGGCGATGGGGGTCGCGGCGACGGCGTGGCTCGCCGTGCTCGGGCTCGTCACCGCGGTGTTGGTACCCGGGGCCTCGTTCCTGTTCGCGCTGCCCGCGCTGGGTGCGGGGCTCGGGATCGCGGTCGCCGCATTCGTACCCGCGGTGTGGCGGCCGCTGCCGCTGGCGATCGGCGGGCTGGGCACGGTCGTGTTGCTGGTGCCGTTCTCGGTCGCGCTGTTCGACGCCGCCGGGCTGGCCGGATCGGCCCTGCCCGCCGCCTGCGTGGTGCTGGGCCTCGCGCCGCTGGCCGCGCTCGTCGCGGGTCGGCGGCTGCCCGTGCGGGTTCCGGTGTCGGTGCTGGTCGCCGCCGTCGCGCTGGGGGCGCTCGGGGTCGTAACGGACCGCCCGGACGCGGCGTACCCGGACCGCGCGGACCTGGCCTACCTGCACGACACCGACTCCGGAACCGCGCGCTGGGTCAGCCGCGACCCCGTCCCGGCCCCGTGGACCGCTCGCTACGTCACCGGGGCACCGACCGTCCCGGGTCCGGACCTGCCCTGGCCCTCCGACACGCCGATCCGGACCGGCCCGGCACCCGTCGTCGACCTGCCCGCACCCGCGGCGACCACCCGGCGCCTCCCCGACGGGGCGCTCGAGCTGCGGCTGGGGTCGCGGCGCGGCGCGGACACCCTCGGCGTCCGGGCCGACACCCCCGGCGTGACGTCGGCCGAGGTCACCTACCTCGGCCACGACCCGATCATGGTGCCGGTACACGGCCGGCTGGATCTCACACTGTTCGCGGTACCGCGCGGGGGAGCGCGCGTCGTGCTGCGCACCGACGGCCCGGTGCCGGTCGGGCAGGATCCCGCGCCACTGCGGCTGGTGGTCCGCGACCAGACGACCGGCCTGTCCGGCATCTCCGGCTGGACACCGCGCCCGCCCGAGCTCGAGCGCTCCCCGACCCGCAACGGCGAGACCGTCATGATCACCCGCTCGGTCACCGGATAACCCCCGTGCCCAGACAACCCCCGTGCCCCGGCAACCCCCCGGCC
>JAKDNL010000003.1 GCA_030451825.1 Pseudonocardia sp.
CCCTGACCGCGATATCCGCGCACGAGGGTTGTCAGGCCGGTGGCGCCGGGATCCCGTTCGGCGGCGGGGTGCTCGCCAGGCGGCCGGGGCAGCACGGCCAGTCCGATCAGGACCCGTTGCAGCATCCCACCGGAGAGCTCGTGCGGGTAGGCGTCGTGGATCCGCCGCGGGTCGGCGAGCCCGACCTGCGCGAACGTGTCGAGGACGCGCTCGGTGCGGTCGCCGGTGTCGAGGCCGTCGACCAGCCGGGTCGCCTCCAGGGCCTGCGAACCGATGGTCCGCACCGGGTTCAGCGAGCTGCCCGGGTCCTGCGGGACGAACCCGAGGGTGCGCCCGCGCAGCGGCCGGAACCGTCGCTCCGGCAGCCCGAGCACCTCGCGGCCGACGAGCTCGACCCGCCCGCTCGCCCGGCCGGTGTCGGGGAGCAGGCGCAACAAGGAGTCGGGCTGTTCGAGCCCGAGCAGCAGGCGGATCGCGGTCGTCTTTCCCGAGCCGGACTCCCCCACCAACGCATGGGTCGTTCCGGCGGGAACCGCGAAGGAGACGTCGTCGACGGCGGTGACGCGCTTCCCCTCCCGCCCGAAGGTCTTGGTGACTCCCTGGACCTCGATCTTCGTCGGCTCGTCCGGGCCGGCCGCGCGATCGGCGCCGACGGCCCTCAGCTCGGCGCTCGTGCCCAGGTTGAACCAGTCCTCGCCGGAGTTCGCATCGGTCAGGACGCTCGCGACGGTGCCGGCGTCGATGATGCTGCGGGTCAGCTCGTAGGCCGGCACCGTGTCCTTGCCGAACTCGATCCGCTCGGTGAAGGTCACGACGTCGTAGGACCGGATGGTCACCTCAAACCCGAGCCGGCGCAGCTGCTGGGACACCAGCTCGTCGACGGTCTTCGAGGTGGCCAGGTACGGGTTGGAGTGCAAGGTGATCGTCAGCCGCCGCCCGTCGCGGGTGCGGACCCCGTCCGGGCCCGGTTCCCAGCCGGCCTCCTCGAGCAGCCGCGCCGCGGCGGCGGGGTCGAACATGAACGACGAGCGGTGGTCGGTGGCGCCGGGGGTGTTGCTCTGGAACAGCGACTCGGCGAGCAGCCAGTCCGGCGTGTAGACCGTGGAGAGGATCTCCTCCCGGTCGATGCCGTGCTGCAGCGCGCGGCGGACCCGGACGTCGTCGAACGGCGCGACCTTCGTGTTGATCGCCATGCCGGCGACGAACCCCAGATAGCGGGGCGCCGCGGCGGTGAAACCGAGCGCGGTGACCGACTCGAGCTCCTTCGGCGACGGGTTGTAGGCGACGTCGGCCTGGCCCGCCTGGACCGAGGCGCTGCGCAACCGCTGCTCGGCGACGACCTCGTAGGTCAGCGTCTCGATCCGGGCCGGGCCCTGGTGCTCGAAGACCGCGGGAGCCCAGTCGTAGTCCGGGCGCCTGCGCAGCACGACGTGGTCCTCGTCGCGCCAGGACTCGACGACGTAGGGGCCGCTGCCGATGTCGTTGGACAGGTCGGCCTGCTGCTCGGCGGGCAGGGCGAGGGATCTCGGCGAGATCAGGATCGAGCCGTGGTAACCCAGCGTCGCGACGAACCCCAGCGTCGGGGAGCCGAACCGGACCCGGACCGTCACCGGGTCGAGTGCTTCGGCGCGCTGGTAGCTCTTGGGGAACAGGCCGATCGGCTTGATCCCGCGGGTCGCGTCACCGCGGGCCCACATGTCGAGGTTGGCGACGACGGCCGCCGCGTCCAGCGGGGTGCCGTCGGAGAACGTGACGCCGGGGCGCAGGTGCAGGGTGAACTCGGTGGCCCGGTCGTTGCGCTCCCAGCGTTGCGCGATCCACGGCGACACCTTCCCGGTGTCGTCGACGTAGACGAGCTTGTCGGTGACGTGGCCCCAGATGTGCCCCTGGAAGCTGGAGATCGCCGAGTTGTTCGGGATCCAGGTGTCGCCGAGTGAGTCGATGAGGAAGGTCAGGCCGTTCGCGCGGTCGGCCTCGGCCGCGTTCCCGGTCGCGCAGCCGGACGCGAGCATCGCGCTCGCGACGGTGAGGCCCGCCGCTCGCAGCAGCGTCCGGCGCGAGAGGGACGGACGTCGTCATGTCGTGTCGTCGCGCGGGGGCGCGAGCAGGCGTCGGCCGGCGGCCAGCAGCGCCGCGTCATCCTGCGGTGGGTGGACGCGCACGCACAGCACGTCGCGCAGGTGGCGCTCGAACGGCTGCCGACGGCTCAGGCCCGGATTGCCCATCGCCGCGACCGCGGTCTGCACGGCGGTGACCGCGGACCGGCCGATCGCGACCTTGACCAGCGACAGCTGCGCGGCGACGGCGTCGCCGGAGCCGGCCCGGAGCAGCGGCGAGCCTGCCTGGGACTGCGTCACCGAGATCGGCTTCCACGATCTCGCCGGCGTGCGGGTGTGGTCGGAGTGGTACGCCGGGCCGCAGGGTGCGGTCCTACGGGAGGACGAGGAGAACTTCATGGACACCGGCGCCCGGGTCGTCGTGGTCGCCGACGAGCGCCGTCCGGTCGACTTCTGACCGGGGCCCTTACGAGAACAGATTTCCCTGCAGGTAGACATCCCAGTCGGCGGACGTCAGGCCGTGCCCGCCGGATCGCAGGTGGTAGCTCATTCCCGGGCCGCGGAAGGGTTCGTCGGTTCCCGGTTTCCATGCCGGCGAGTCCAGACCGGTTCCGGTGAGGCCGTAGAGATCGTATACCGGCGCGGCTCCGAGATAGGACAGGAACTCGCCTTGGGGATCGGAGTTCGAATCCTCCGACGCACTCCCGACAACGACGCGCCGCGGCGCCACCAGCGCCAGCAACTCGTGCTGGTCGACCGGAAGTGAACTCACCTTGTCGTTGTAGGCCTTGTACGTCTGCGGGAACCAGTGCGGGAATGATTCGTTCACCCGCGCGACCGTTTCCGCGCCGACGCCACCGTCACCGCGTCGAGCGAGCTTGGTTCCGGTCGATCCTGAATTGTTCGTGATGGTCGCCGCGAACCGCGTGTCCTGCGCCCCGGCCCACAGCGAGGCCTTCCCACCCCGGGAGTGGCCGATCACCGCGACCTTCGCCGGATCGATCTCGGGATCCGTCGCCAGATAGTCCATTGCCCGGCTCGCGCCCCACGCCCAGGCGCTGATGGTCCGGCCGGCGTCGTCGGGGAGGTCCTGGCCGGCGGGGTGGAACAGGTTGATCATCTTGCTGCGGTAGCTCTCGCTGTCGTCGGGTGCGATCTGCTCGGCGTCGATGGCGGCGAACGCGTAGCCGGCATCGGTGACCTTCGAGACCGGCGCGAAGTCCGACGACTGCTTCGGGTCGTCGCTCACCGATCCGCGATGGTCGATCAGCAGGAACGTCCCGCGTGGCTTGCTACCGTTCTTCGGGACGAACAGTTTCACGTCGAAGCTGCCCGATCCCTCCGGTCCGGTGATACCGACTCTTACGATCTTGCGCTCGACGTCGCCGAGATCGGTGGACTCGACGTCGAAGGTCTGCTCGAGCGGCTTCGGCAGGCTCTGGCCGTAGACGTGATCGCGAAAATCGTCCAGGAGCTCGCCGCGACGCGTTCCCTCCCATTCCGCGACACTGCGCACGGGCTCACCGTTGTTCAACCGCAAGGGGTCCGGATAGTCTTCCCCGTCGATCGTCGTCATCGGCTCGGCGGAATCGCCTTCTCCCGGCGTCGCCGCAGCAGCGGTCCGGACATCGAGCTCCTTCTCGCCCGAACCGTTCACGAATGCGGGACCGGCGGTGAGAACCGCCACGGCGACCAGCGAGAACACCGTGCTCCGGACAATCGCAGGCAGTCGGCCGGAGCGGCCGCGTGAAGGGCTCGAGGTACGCATTTGCCGGAACCGTACCGAGCGACCCTCGCACTGCAACCCCTGGTCGTCCCGGGGCATCGAACGGATGACACTTCTCCCGTCGGTCGGATGACGGAACCGTTGGGAATCCGGGGCACCGGTTCCGGCGTTCTGAGCGCGCCCGCCGGGCGCGCCGTCCGATCACCGGCGCCACCTCCGCCAGGGACTCCGGCGACCCGCAGCCGAGGCGTCCGTCCCCGGATCCGCGGTGGGAGGCGCCGTGGTGCGGGCGTTGGGCGAGGACTCGTCGGTCGTCGGCGTCCCGTACAGCCGACCGACCAGCCCGGTCGACAGGCCGTGGATGACGATGCTGGCGACCACGGTCACGACGGCGACCGTGAGCGCGAGATCCTCCGCCGGTGGGTCGAGGTCGACGAACGCGAGCATGCCGAACACGAGCGTCGCGATCCCCCGCGGACCCACCCACCCGCCGACGAACCGGTCGCGTGCGGCGATGTCGGTCCCGAGAAGCGACACGGCGACGGGCAGCACGCGGACGACGGTCAGCGTGAGCACCGCGTACAGCACGATCTGCCAGGTGATCGAACCGGCGGCGAGCGTCTGGTTGACGATCGCGCCGAAAATGAACCACAGCGCCAGGGAGAGCAGGTGCCCGACGTCCTCGGCGAGGTGCAGCGTCCCGTGCGGCAGCCGGAGCGCCACCGGTTCGAAGAACACGCCGGCGACGAACGCCGCGACGAACCCGTTGCCGCCGGCGACGACCGCGCCCGCGTAGGCGAGCAGCGGAAGGGCGAGCACCCCGACGCGCAGTGCCGAGGGCTGGCTCCACCCGGCGGCCAGGGACCGGGCCAGCACCCGCGCGGCCGCGGCGCCGACGACCGCGCCGACCAGGATCGCGATGCCCAGGGCCGGGACGGCGTCGATCGCGGC
Source organism: Pseudonocardia sp. (assembly GCA_030451825.1). Taxonomy (GTDB): domain Bacteria; phylum Actinomycetota; class Actinomycetes; order Mycobacteriales; family Pseudonocardiaceae; genus Pseudonocardia. The sequence goes on from JAKDNL010000003.1 coordinate 4,735, forward strand.
CTCCTCGATGGTCTCCGCGCCGGCCGCGGTCGCGGCGGCGAGGGCGAGGAGGAAGACGGGGGCGAGGATGCCGTCGTTGAGCCCGCTCTCGACGTTCACGAGCCGGCGCAGCCGCTCCGGGACGCGCAGGTCCCGGACGAAGGCGGCCGCGGGCGCGAGGTCGACCGGCATCACGATCGTCGCGAGCACGGCCAGCAGCCACAGTTCAGCGCCGCCGAGCAGGACGACGCCGGTGAGCCAGGCCAGCAGGAGCGACAGCGGAAGGGCGATCAGCAGGAGCCGCAGCGTCAGGCGCGGCTCGCGGCCCAGGACGCCTCCCGGCACCTCCGTCGCGTCGGTGAACAGCAGGATCGCCAGGATGACCTCGACGACGTGCTCCGCGGACTCGTACTCGATGTCGAAGATGAACACCGGGTCGGCTCCGGCGGTGAGCAGGACACCGGCCCCGAGCATCGCCAACGGCATCGTCACGCTGAACCGCGCGAGGCGTCCCGCGACCAGGGCCCAGCCGAGCAGCAGGAGCATGATCACGACGAGTGCGAGCATCGGTCCCCCTTCTCCTGGGCCCACCCGGCGGCGATCGGCGTGTCGAGTCGTTCGGCGAACGAGGCCGACGGGCTGTTGCTCGGATGCCCGCCTGCTGCCCGTTACGTCGTCGCCGATCGCCGATCGCGTAGACCGAGACGTATTGCCCGCCGTCACCGGCCGCACGGCGGACGAGTCCGCCGGGTAGCGCAGCCGGCGGGGCCCTGCAGCTGCCCTGGGTCAGCCGAGGTCCTCGGCCGGTGCGGGATCGGGCGGATCGAGGCCGAGCCGGCGGACGTCGAGCACCGCGAACACCCTCGGCGACACGCTCACCGAGGCCGCCCGCCGGTTCGCCGACGCCCGCTTCGTGTTCGCCTCGGAGACCGAGCGCCAGGAGTTCCGGCTCGCCGAGATGGTGGAACAGGGCCGGATCCGGGGTCGTGCACGCGGCCCGCACGGCGTCGACGCGCTCCGGGCTCAGCCAGCGGGGCGGAGGTGCCCCCTCCAGCGACGTGATCACCACCCCGGTCTCCTCGCCGGTCAGACCGTGATCAGCCCGTGCGGGTCGAGGACGAACTTCTCGGCCACCCCGGAGTCGAACTGCGCATACCCCTCTGGAGCCTGGTCCAGGGAGATGACCGTCGCGTTCACCGCCTTCGCGATCTGCACCTTGTCGCGCAGGATCGCGTTCATCAGCCGGCGGTGGTAGCGCATGACCGGACACTGGCCCGTGGTGAACGACTGCGACTTCGCCCAGCCCAGACCGATCCGGATCGACAGGCTCCCCTCCTTGGCCGCGTCGTCCGCGGCGCCCGGGTCGCCGGTGACGTAGAGACCCGGGATGCCGAGCTTCCCGGCCGCGCGGGTCACCTCCATGATCGAGTTCAGGACGGTGGCCGGTGCCTCACCGGCACCCTTCCCGTGCCCGCGGGCCTCGAACCCGACCGCGTCCACCGCGGCGTCGACCACGGGCTCGCCGACGATCTGCTCGATCTTCTCCGGCAGCGTGCCGTCCTCGGTGAGGTCGACGGTCTCGCAACCGAAGCTTCGTGCCTGGGCGAGACGGCCGGCGATCATGTCGCCGACGATCACCACCGAGGCGCCCAGGAGCTGCGCCGACGCCGCCGCGGCCAGCCCCACCGGTCCGGCACCCGGACAACCCGGTGCAGGTCGCCGCGGACGCCGCCGAGGCGGCGCTGCGCGGCTTCGCCGAGCTGGAGACGACGCTGGGCGTGGTGCGTTACGCGCCGCTGGTGGCCATCGCGCTGCAGGTCGGCGCACAGACCGGCCGGGGTGGCGTGATCACCCAGTGCGCGCTGGAGGAGGCCACCGAGCTCGAGCTCGGCATGCGCGGCATCACCGCGTACGCGGAGACGATCTCGGTCTACGGCACCGAGGCGGTCTTCGTCGACGGCGACGACACGCCCTGGTCGAAGGCGTTCCTGGCGTCGGCCTACGCCTCGCGCGGGATCAAGATGCGCTTCACCTCGGGCACGGGTTCCGAGGTGCAGATGGGCGACGCCGAGGGCAAGTCGATGCTGTACCTGGAGATCCGCTGCATCCAGATCGCCAAGGGAGCGGGCGTGCAGGGCCTGCAGAACGGCTCCATCAGCTGCATCGGCGTCCCGGGCGCGGTCCCGTCCGGGATCCGCGCGGTGGCCGCCGAGAACCTGGTGGCGAGCATGCTCGACCTGGAGTGCGCCTCCGGGAACGACCAGTCGTTCTCGCATTCTCCGATGCGCCGCACCGCCCGCACCATGCCCCAGCTCCTGCCGGGGACCGACTTCGTGGTGTCGGGGTTCTCCGGCGTGCCCAACGAGGACAACATGTTCGCCGGGTCGAACTGGGACCCCGAGGACTACGACGACTGGAACACCATCCAGCGCGACCTCAAGGTCGACGGCGGGCTGCGCCACGTGCCCGAGAAGGAGATCCTCGCGGTCCGGAACAAGGCGATCCGGGCGTTGCAGGCGGTCTACCGCCACCTCGACCTGCCGCCGATCACCGACGACGAGGTCGAGGCCGGCACCTACGCCCACGGCAGCAACGACCTGCCGCTGCGCGATGTCCTCGCCGATCTCAAGGGTGCGAAGGCGGTGATGGACCGCGGCATCGGCGGGCTCGACCTGGTGGCCGCCCTGGAGAAGGGCGGCTTCCGCGACATCGCCGAGAACCTGCTCGCGGTCCTGCGCCAGCGCGTGGCGGGTGACCTCCTGCAGACCTCGGCGATCCTCGACCGGGACATGCAGGTGCAGTCCGCGATCAACGACGCGAACGACTACGCCGGGCCCGGCACCGGCTACCGGCCCTCCGGCGAGCGGTGGGAAGAGATGAAGAAGCTGCGCCACGTGCTGAGCGCGAGCAACCCCGAGAACGAGGTCGAGTGATCATGACGTCCTCCACCACCGGCGAGGTCGCCGGCCGCACCGTCGAGATCGTCGAGAAGGGCAAGGCCGCCCAGGGCACGCGCGAGGACGAGGTGGTCCTCGGCCTCTCCCCCGCGTTCTCCGGGTTCTTCACCCAGACCATCTGCGGGGTGGCGCACGTCGAGGTGCTGCGCCAGGTGATGGCCGGCGCCGAGGAGCAGGGCGTGTCCCTGCGGGTGATCCGGGCGAAGGGCACCAACGACCTCGCCAAGATCGCCCACGCCGCGGCGCGCCTGTCCGGGTCGGGCATCGGGATCGGCGTCCTGTCCCGCGGCACCTCGATGATCCACCAGAAGGATCTGCCGAAGCTGAGCAGTATGGAGCTCTTCCCCCAGGCTCCGCTGCTGGTCCCGGAGACCTTCCGTGCCATCGGGAGCAACGCGGCCCAGTACGCCAAGGGCGAGTCGCCGGCGCCGGTCCCGGTGCAGAACGACTTCATGGCCCGCCCGCGCTACCAGGCGAAGGCGGCACTGCTACACCTGCGAGAGACCGAGTTCCTGGAGGCGGGCGGCGGGTTCGTCGAGCTCGAGGTAACCATCAGCCGCGCGAAAGCCGGATGAGCCGGGACGGTGCGCGCCTGGTCGTGGGCGTCGACATCGGCAACTCCACGACCGAGGCGTGCGTCGCCCTGATCTCCGACGACCGTTCCACCCGCTGGCTGGGGAGCGGGATCGCCGCGACGTCCGGGGTCAAGGGCACCCCGGCCAACGTCGACGGGGTCGCGGCCTCGATCGACCAGGCACTGGCCCGGGCCGGGCGCCGGCTGGGCGAGGTCGACGTGGTCCTCACCAACGAGGCCACCCCCGTGATCAGTGGGCTGGCCATGGAGACGATCACCGAGACGGTGGTGACCGAGTCGACGATGATCGGCCACGACCCCCGCACCCCGGGCGGTGGCGGGCTCGGCGTCGGCACCACGGTGGGGCTGCACGCGCTCGCCGGCTGCGCCGTGGGCGACGATGTCATCGTCGTGGTCGGGGTCGACGAGGACTTCGAGGACATCGCCGACGTCCTCGTGACGGCCACCCGGCGCGGGGTCGCGGTGCACGGAGCGATCCTCGGCGGGGACGAAGCGGTGCTGGTGGCCAACCGGCTAGACACCCGGCTGCCGATCATCGACGAGGTCTCGCTGATCGACGAGGTACCGCTCGGGATGCTGACCGCGGTGGAGGTCGCCGATCCCGGCCGCACGATCCGGACCCTGTCGAACTCCTACGGGATCGCCACCCTGTTCGGGCTCGACGCCGAGCAGACCGCGATGATCGCGCCGGTGGCCCGGTCGCTCACCGGGAACCGCTCCGCGGTGGTCGTCCGCACGCCGAGCGGCGACGTCACCGACCGGCACATCCCGGCGGGGTCGGTGTCGCTGCGGGGCGAGTCGCTCACCCTGAGCGTGGAGGTCGACGCGGGCGCCGAGAAGGTCATGGGGTCGCTGGCCCGGGTGCAGCCGCTTCTCGACGCGAGCGGGGAGAGCGGCACCAACGTCGGCGGCATGATCGCCGGGGTCCGGGACGCGATGGCCGAGCTGACCGGCCAGAACCCCGGCGAGATCCACATCCGGGACCTGCTGGCCGTGGACACGCTGGTGCCCACCGAGGTCCGCGGCGGCCTCGCCCACGAGGTCTCGCGCGAGGATGCGGTCCTGCTCGCGGCCATGGTGCGCACCAGCCGAGGCCCGATGGAACAGGTGGCCTCCGAGGTGCGCCGGGACCTCGGCGCGAGGGCGGGCCGGGCCGTGGATGTCGAGATCGGCGGCGTCGAGGCCGAGATGGCGGTCAGGGGCGCGCTGACCACCCCGGGCACGCGGGAGCCGATCGTCGTGCTCGACCTCGGCGGGGGCTCCACCGACGCCGCCTACTCCGACCGGTCGGACGAGGTCACCTCGGTCCACGTCGCCGGGGCCGGCGACCTGGTGACCACCCTCATCGACGCCGAGCTCGGGCTGGACGACAAGCGCGTCGCCGAGGAGATCAAGCGCAACCCGCTGGCCAAGGTGGAGAGCTTCTTCCACGTCCGCCACGAGGACGGCACCGCGCAGTTCTTCTCCGAGCCGCTGTCGCCGGAGCTCTTCGCCCGGGTCGTCGTGCTCGGCGAGGGGGGATATGTGGTCGTGCCCGGGCGCCACGACCTGGCGACGGTCAAGCGCGTGCGGCGCGAGGCCAAGCGCCGCGTCTTCTGCGTCAACGCCCTCCGGGCCCTGGAGCAGATCGCTCCGGGTGGCAACATCCGCCAGATCGAGTTCGTGGTCCTGCTCGGCGGGTCGGCCCTGGACTTCGAGATTCCCGACATGATCGCCGACGCGGTCGCCGGGTTCGGCATCGTCTGCGGCACCGGGAACGTGCATGCGGCGCTGGGTCCCCGCAACGCGGTGGCCTCCGGCCTCGTCTCCGCGCACGCGGCGCGGCCGGGCAGCGTCTCCGCGGCATGAGCGCCGAGGACGAGGCCACCCGGCCGGTGATCACCATCCTCATCTCCGGGGGCGAGAACCTCGCCGGGGTGCTTCGCGAGGTCGCGGCGGGGATCGAGGAGGAGGGCGTCCCCTACGACCTCCGTTCCGGGTCGGGCGCCGACCCGGTCGCCCTCGCCCACACCGCGGCCCACGCCTCACCCCTCGACGTGGGCGTCGGCGTCAGCGCGCGCGGAATCAGCGTCCACCATGCGAAGCTGCCCGCCGACCGCCCCGTGGCGCACGCCCGGGAGGCGACCCACGCCGTCGGTCGCCGGATGGGTCACGACGCCGCGCGCATCGTCACCGGCCTGCCGCTCAAGCTCGCCGAGTGAGGGTCATCGCGGTGCTCCGGCAGGCGGGACCGCATCGGCTGAGCGGTCACCACCGAAGGACCGAACTCACTCCGCGACGTCCACGTCACTCTCGGGCGCCGCGGGTGCGGTGTCCTGGCGCCACTCGGCGATCAGGGACTGCTTGAACCGGTTGTTGGCCGGGAGCGGGAGGCCCTTGGCCTCGGCCCACTGCCGCAGCTGCACCCGCTCGGTCGCGGAGAGGCCGGTACCGGTCGGAGCACGCCCGGCCCGTCGTCGGCTCGGCGGGAGTTCGGCCCGAGCCGGCAACGTGGCCGTGTCCGGAGCGGCGGCCTCCACCCGGCCGGCATCGATGAACGGCCGCAGGGCCTCGAGCAGGCGGCGGTACTCGAGACCGGCGAGGTCGATCTCGATCCGCATCTGATCGATGTGGATCTCGTGGGGCTCGACGTCGTCTTCGGTACCGGTGACGTCACAGAACCGGATCTGGCGAATCCCCATGAGCTACTGCTTCTCCTTCGCGCCGGCCCGGGCGGCGGCCTTGCGCAGCGCGGCCACACTCTGTCCGGCCAGGGCCTTGGAGGCGACCGAGTCGCCGATCTGACGGGGGGTCATGTGGCCGCGTCCGGACGGGGCCAGGTAGGTCTCGCCATCGGGCCCGGTGCGGTATTCCAGCTGTGAGGCGACCCGTTGGAACCGGGTGCTGCGACCGGGTCGGCGGGCGCCTTCCCACTTCTCCACCTTGACCGCGAGCTCGCAGCAGGTGCAGGTCAGGCGGCGGATCAACAGGCCGTCGTCGTCGACGCCGGTGAAGTGGATCCCGGCCTGGCGGATGGTCGGGAACAGGTGTCGGCCGCGTTCGCGGCAGGTCAGGACATCGTCGGAGACCCGATCGACGTAGAGGTCGACGTCGGAATCCGAGGCCCGGATCCAACCCGATTCCTGCTGCTGTTCTCCCTGGATCGAGGTCGGCAACTTCGTTGCCGCGCTATCGGTCACGCCCGGCTCCCTCTGGTCGGCATACTCGAGATCAGTATTTGTTCGCCGCCCATCGCAGGCGGCGCTGCGACCATTGTGGTCGATCCGTGCCGCGCGTGCGCGCAAGGGCTGGGTTGGTGTCCGTCACGGCCAACGGTCACCGCGATTCCGGAGACACCGACCGGGGACGGGCGGCGCAGGTTCGCACCGCCCGTCCGACAGTGGGATCAGGCCGACAGGCCGACGGTCTTCCAGAACTCCGCGAACTCCGGCGGGCAGGTGTCGGTGCTCCGGACGGCCCTGCCGTCGACGAACTGGTGGGTAGTGATCATCGTGACGTCGATGACGTGCTCGCCGAGCTTGCGGTAGATCCGCACCCAGGCGATCACGACGCCCTCCGGGGTCGTCTCGGTGCGGACGACCTCGTTGGCGAACTCGTCGACCTTGGCCAGCACGCCGAAGGCCTCCAGGAACTCGCCCTTGGAGTAGACCTTCTGGGTGCCGTCGAGTGCGAAGCCGGCCCAGGTCATGTCGTCGTGGAAGAGCTCGACGAGCGGATCAGCGTCACCCTTGTCGGCGGCGGCGAAAGCGGCGGTCAGGTTCTCGGCATCGGTGGCCATGTTCGTGTCTCCTCGGATCTGGGGGCGGGCGGTCAGCGGTTCGCGTAGCCGGCGAGGATCGGCCCGGCCGCCTCGACGAGGGTCATCGGCTCGACCAGCATGTGCTGTGCGCCGACCGAGATGTCACGCATGCAGCGGCCGAGGACGCTGGGGTTCCGGATGGAGGCACTCCCGCCCCAGCCGTACGCGAACGTCACGACGTCGCGTGCGACCCCCTGCACCCAGGTCGTGACCTGCCGCAACCGGGCACGCTGCTCGTCGGAGATCGCACCGGCGCGGGCAGCGGCCTCGGCGTCGGCGTGCGCGTCGTAGACGTAGCGGCGGGCGGCCTGCAGCGCGGCGTCGTGGACGGCGAACTCGCGGCGGAACATGTCGGAGTCGCCGATCACCGACGGGTAACCGGGGCGGGCCTTCGTCGCGGCGATGCGGGCGATCTCCTCGAGGGCGCGCTGGGCGATGCCCAGCGCCACCGGGCCATGGCCGCCGACCCCGATTCCCAGCAGTCCGAGGTGATACACCGACTCGTCGCGGACGGGGGTAGTGGAGAACGTGTCCATCGCGTGCTTCTCGGGAACGAACACGTCGGTCACCGTGTAGTCGTCGCTCCCGGTGGCCACCATGCCCATGACGTCCCAGCCGCCACGGAACTCGACCTTGTCCCTCGGCACGAAGGCGACCCGGCAGACCGGCTGGTCGCCGTCCATCTCCGGGTTGCCGTCGTCGTCGTGTACGACGAATCCGGCGCCGATCCAGGACGCGTGGCCCGAACCGCTGGCGAAGCCGTAGTTGCCGGTCACCCGGTACCCACCCTCGGCCCGGACACCCTTTCCGGTCGGCAGGATCATTCCCGCGGTGATGCCACGGTCCGGCCCGGCGAACATCTCGCGTGCCCCGGCATCACTCAGGAAGCCGGCAGCCACCCCCGTGCTGAAGGCGTTGGCCATCACCGCCCAGCCGGTCGAACCGTCGGCCCGCGCGAGTTCCTCGATGACCTTCAACGACTCGACGATGCCCTGCCCACCGCCACCCCACTCGCGAGGGACCAGGATCCAGAACAGCTCCTGCTCGGCGAGAGCCCGGACCACGGCCGGGGAGACGGCGCGGCCCTCTTCCATGCCGTTCGCCTCGGCGTCGATGATCGGGGCGATGCTGCGGGCACGAGCGACGTAGTCCTGAGTGTCGACGGTGTCGGGCGGGGTGAGTGTCTGTGTCATGGCTGGGAACCTCCGTGGTTCGGTACGGCCGTCAGAGCTTCTGGATGGACCCGGCGTCGACGGGCAGGGCGACACCGGTGATGTACTTGGCGTCGTCGGAGGCGAGCCAGGCGACGGCGTTGCTGATGTCACGGGGCTCGAGCCACGGCACCGGGAGGACGTTCATGCCGGCCTGGAGCGCCTCGCGGAAGTCGTCGTGGGTCGGGTTCTCCAGATCGGGCCGGAACAGCCGGTACATGCCGACGTGGTCGATCATGTCGGTGAGCACCGACGTCGGGTGGATCGAGTTCGTCCGGATGCTGTGCTGTCCCAACTCGTTCGACATCGTGCGGGCGAGGCCGGTGACACCGTGCTTGGCCGCGACGTAGTGGGCGAAGTTGGGGAAGCCCTGGATGCCGCCGCTGGAGCTGATGAGGACGACCGAGCCGCCCTCGCCCTGCTCGATCAGCGTCGGCACGGTCGCCTTGACGGTCTTCCACACACCGGTCAGGTTGACGTCGATCATCGTGTTCCACTGGTCCTCGGTGATCTCGTGCACCGGGGCGCTGGAGAAGACGCCCGCGTTCGCAACCACGATGTCGAGGCGTCCGAGCTCGGCGACACCGTCGGCGACGGCGGACTGCAACGCGCCGAGGTCGCGGACGTCCGCCTCGCGGGTGACGATGCGGCGGTCCAGCTTCTCGACCTCCGCCGCGGTCTCCGCGAGGTCGTCCGAGTCGGCGGCCCGGTATTCGATGGTGTCGATCGGCGCGCAGATGTCGACCGCGATGATGTCCGCGCCGTCCTCGGCCAGGCGGACCGCGTGCGACCGTCCCTGACCACGTGCCGCTCCCGTGACGATGGCGACCTTGCCGTCGAGCTTGCCCATCCGCTGTTCTCCTTTGCCGGTCCCCGTATGACGGGCACCACAGTGGAGGGGTCCTCGGGGTGCGCCGCAGCGGGCAAACACCCGATCCGCTCTCGCCGCGTGGACCTCCGCCGCCGAGGATCGGCACGAGCGGGCCGCCGTGCTGCTGGGGGCGGCGTCGACCCGGTGGCGCTCCTTCGGGCAGCAGCTCTACGGATCACCCGACTGGCAGGCCCGCCGGAAGCGGTTCGAGGAACGGGCCCGCGACTCGCTCGGCGGCCCGACCTTCGACGCCGGGTTCCGGCACGGCAGCACGATGAACGCGTCGGACATGCTGGCCTACGCCCTGGACAACGCCTCCGCGCCCCTGCTCCCCGACCCGCAGGACATGCTCACCGAACGGGAACGCGAGATCGTGGCGTTCGTCGCGGACGGCCTGACCAACCGGCAGATCGCCGAACAACTCGTGCTGTCGCACCGCACGATCGAAGGCCACATCAGCCGGACACTGGCCAAACTGGGCCTGCGCCGACGCGCGCAGCTGGCGGCGTGGATGGCGCGCCGTCGGTCGGCCCGCGCCTAACGTGGCAGCCATGACGATTCCCAGCCTCACGCTCAACAACGGCGTGACGATCCCGGCCGTCGGCTTCGGCGTCTTCCAGGCCGCCCCCGAGGAGACGGCCGCGGCCGTCGAGACGGCGCTGGCCACCGGCTACCGCCACATCGACACCGCCGCCGCCTACGGCAACGAGCGGGAGGTCGGCGAGGCGATACGCCGCTCCGGCCTCGACCGGTCCGAGGTGGTCGTCGAAACCAAGATCTGGATCAGCGACTACGGCTACGACCAGACCCTGCGCGGTTTCGACAAGAGCGCCGGCAAGCTCGGCGTCGACCAGATCGACCTGCTGATCCTGCACCAGGCCCTGCCCGACGAGTTCGAGCTCACCCTCGGCGCCTACACGGCGCTGGAGAAGCTCCTGGCCGACGGCCGGGTCCGCGCCATCGGGGTCAGCAACTTCATGCCCGACCACCTGGCCCGGCTCATGGAGCAGACCTCGGTGGTGCCCGCGATCAACCAGATCGAGGTGCACCCCTACTTCCGCCAGTCCGAACTGCTCGCGGCCAACACCGAGCACGGGATCATCTCCCAGGCCTGGTCACCGATCGGCGGCATCACCTTCTACCGCGACGGCGCCCACGCAAGCACCCTGCAGGACCCCACCATCGCCGGGATCGCCGAGGCACACGGCCGCACCCCGGCCCAGGTGATGCTGCGCTGGCACCTCCAGCAAGGGCGCCAGGTCATCCCGAAATCCGTCACGCCGTCGCGGATCGCGGAGAACCTCGGCGTCACCGGCTTCGAGCTCACCACCGATCAGCTGGCCGCGATCGACGCCCTCGACACCGGCATCCGCGGTGGTCCGGAGCCCACGGCGCTCACCCGCGAGACCTCCGGCCGCGCCATCCCAGAGGCGTAAGTGCCGCGACGGGCCCCGTCAGGACCTCACCGGCGTGCCGCGGCGTTCCAGCACGAAGCTTGGCTCGGGTGGCCCTCGTTGGCCTCCCCGGGTGTGCTCGTTCCGAGCTCACTGCGCGCGCAGAGGATTCGGCTCCCCGTAGGCTCCAGGTGCGACGACGGGCGGGGAGGGACGCATGGTGGTCGAACGGAGCGGCAACGGCCGCCGGGAGGCCACCCGGGTCCGGCTCACCGAGCTGGCCCTCGACCTCTTCGCGCGGCAGGGGTTCGAGGACACGACCGCGGCCGAGATCGCCGCGGCGGCCGGGGTCACCGAGCGGACCTTCTTCAACCACTTCACCACGAAGCTTGACGCGATCTTCCCCGTCGTGAGTACACCTCCTTCGCGACCCTGCGCCAGCTCGTCGCCGAGGCCCCGGCCGACCTCGACGACCTCGACGTGCTGTGCGAGCTCGGACTGCGCTGGATGGCCGACGACCTCGCCGACGCCGAGTGGCACCACCGGGCCGGCAGGCTACGACTGCAGGTGTCGGCGACGTCGGCAACCGTTCTGGGCATGCGCGCCGAAGCACAGGAACGGCTCGCCGACGCGCTGATCGGCGGCCTCGCCGCCCGGCACGGGCGGCAGACCCCGACCCGGCCGAGGACGTGCTCGGGGTCGCGGCGGCCGCCGTCCTCCATCAGTCGTTCGTCCGGTGGGTGGAGGGCGACGACCCGAGTGCCTTCGAGGACCTCACCCGCGAGCGACTCACGATCCTGCGCGACGCCGTCGGCGCACGCTAGGCGCGCCGGAACCGTTCCCGGAGCGGGCGATCGTCCGGGGTCATCCGGTAGATCCCGCGCGCGGCGAGCCGGGGGACGATCTCGTCGACGACCTCCCGCAGCGTTTTCACGCCCATGGGCATGACAATGCTGAACCCCTCGGCGAGGCCGTCGTCGAACCAGCCCGCGAGATCGGCGGTGAACTCATCGTAGCTGCCGACGAACTTGCGGTGCGTCCATCCTCCCGCGGTCTGTGCGGCCACCTCGCCGACGTTGACCCCCGGGTTGTCGTGCACCCAGGTGTAGAGCCCGCGGTAGTTGCCCACGGAGTTCTTCACCGTTGCCCCGATCGCGTTCGGATCGGGCAGGACCTCGACCGGGAACGGCTCCTTGAGATCGGTGTAGCTGAACTCGATGCCGAAGGCGGCCAGCGCCTGTGGGGCGAGCGCCTTTCGTCGTCGAACCGCACCTAATTTCAGTGCACTGGAATTAGCACGGGCGGGCACCGCGGGTCACGCCTTCACCACCGGTCGCATCCCTGTCCGTCAAGAGCCGGTCTGTATCTCCCCTGACAGTAAGCTGTGGTGCCTGCGGATGCGCTCCTCGTCCACGCCGATGTCCACGACGACAGTGCGGTCGCCGGGCCTCAGCACGAACATCGTGATCGGAATGCTGAACGGCTCCGGCCGCGGCCTAGAAGAAGAAGTCACCACGGGCAGCTGTCACGCCTCGTCGAGCTGTTCAGCATCGGTGGCCCACTGCGTCGTCGCCACAGACCGCATCCCTGCGAGACTGACAGGGACACGACAGAACAGAACTTGACAGGACGACGGGTAGCCGATGATCCTCGGGCGAGGATCGCACCATGCGATTCGATCCGGTGGGGCGGCCGACCGGTCACCTCCCGCTGCCGGCCGCACCCTGATCGGAGGTTCCTGCCATGCCGCGGAAGGACCACGTGGCCCGCCCGATGCCGTCGTCGATCTCGGCGAAGGACCTGGACGGCATGCTCGCCGCCACGGTCACGAGTGACCGGCCCGAGCTGGACCAGGAGATACTGCGCGCGGCGACGAACCTCAAGCGTGCAGCAACGGTCCTCGAGCAGATCGAGACCCGCAACGTCCACAACACGACGGGCCGGACGTCGGCCGCCTTCCGCGTACTCGTGATGACCTGGGCGTTCGGTCCGATCGAGGCCAAGGACGTGTCCCGACTGTCCGGAGTGTCCCGCCAGGCGGTCTCCGGGGTGCTGGCCACGCTGGAGCGGGACGGCCTGGTGAGCCGCGAGCGCGCGACGAAGACCGACAAGCGGCTGGCGCCGGTGACGATCACCGACACCGGCCAACAGCTCGTCGAGGACAACCTGCACCGCCAGAACGAGGTCCAGAAGGACTTCTTCGGCGCGCTCTCAGCCGACGAGCTGGGGACACTCATCGAACTCCTGAGCCGACTGGTGATCGCCGAGCACGACTGAGAACCCAATGCCCTTCCCCGGGCCGCGGCGCTGGATCCTCGGGGGCAGCTGCCGCGCCCTCCACAGCATCCCACCCTGCATGCCGACACACCACCACGCGCCCCGGCCCGCCCGTGCCCGTCCCCTCCGTCCCGTTCGCGCACACGTTCGCTCTCGCACGCGAAACCGTGACCTCGCACGTGACATTTCCGCGTGCGAGGCCACGGTTTTCGGTGCGACCAGCGGCCAGAAGCTGGCCTTCGGGGACGCCCTGGCCTGGGTTTACCTGGTGGGTACCGGTAGGGCCACAGAGCCGCATGTTTGGGTAGGGTCGAGGGGTGGCATCAACTGAGAAGGTCTCGCTGTCGCTCGATGTCGGTTCGCTCGTGCTCGCCCGCCGAGCCGCCGAGCTGGAGCAGACGAACCTCTCGGCGTACATCAGTCGGCTGGTGCACCGGCATGCCTGGGAGTCGGAACGGCCAACGCTGACCTCCGAGCAACAGGCCCGGGCCGACGCTGACCTGGCCGCTCTCGACGAGCGCGAGGAGCACGGCCGGGGAGCCGGAGGGCAGCGTGCGACGGGGTGAGCTCTGGCGGGCGCCGTCCCCGCTGCGCGACCGCGTCATCCTGATCGTCAGCGCTCAAGCCGTCATCGACCGCGGCGCGACGATGCTCTACGGCGTCGAGGCCGACGAGCAGGACCCCGGGGCGATCCTGCTCGTCGCCCCGGTCGAGGTCGACGGCACGGCGCGCTGGCTCAACGTCCAGCGCGGCCTCACCCGCATCTACCGACCCACTCTCACTCAGTCCTACGGCATGGCCGACCAGGCCGTGCTCGACCAGGTCGATGCCCTGCTCCGGGTTTCCCTCGATCTCTGAACCGCACGACCCGCCGCGGTCGCCACTGCTGCCGAGCAGGGAACGGATCGTGGCCACCTTGGATCCGGGTGTCCGGCTTCTCGGCACACCCGCCCCGGCCCCGCTGGGCGCGCGACGCGACTTCGCATAGGAAAGCGCGTCCTCGCACGGGGAATAACCTTTGCGAAGACGCCCGAACCTGTGCGAAGTGGACTGACTACCGCGTCCTCGACGCCTGCCACGACGCCTGCCACGACGCCATGGTCACCGACCCGGCCCTGGTCGCGGACGTCCTCCTGCGGGTGAGCGGCCGGCAGTAACCGGCCGATCGGCGGCGGTTCGACTGATCGTCGGAGCGGGCGCGCAGCACGCGTCGCCGAGCGTGATCCCGGACGGCTCCACGCCGAGATGGATCGGTGCGTCTCCGCGCACGGCGGTTGCCGCGCCGAGACCGGGCAACTGTCGTGTGCGGGCGGCCCGGACGGCGTTGCCGATCACGAGGACCTCGGCAAGCTCGTGGATCACGACGACCATCGCCAGGCCGAGCACGCCGAACGCGGCCAGCGGGATGAGCACCCCGATGATCACCAGCGAGAACCCGACGTTCTGCACCATGATCGTCCGGGAACGGCGGGCGTGCGCGAGAACCTGGGGCAGGTGGCGCAGGTCCTCGCCCATCAACGCGACATCGGCCGTCTCGATCGCGACGTCGGTCCCCATCGCCCCCATCGCGATCCCGACGTCCGCGGTGGCCAGGGCCGGGGCGTCGTTCACCCCGTCGCCGACCATCGCGATCCGCCGGCCGCGGGCGATCCGCGGCAACAACGCGGCCTTATCCTCGGGCAGCAGTCCTGCGTGGACGGTGCCGATCCCGGCCCGGGCGGCCAGCGCCTCGGCGGTGAGCGTGTTGTCGCCGGTCAGCATCGCCACCTCGATGCCCAGCTCACCCAGCCGCGTGACGGCCTCGGCCGCTTCGGGGCGCAGCTCGTCGCGGACCGCGATCGCACCCAGCAACGCGTGGTCGCGCTCGAGCAGGACGACGGTCGCCCCGTCACCCTGCAACCGCTCGACGTCACCGGCCAGGGACCCGGCCTCGACCCACCCGGGCTTCCCGAGGCGCATCGCGGCGCCGTCCACGAGACCGTGCAGCCCGTGACCTGGCACCGCGGTCACCTCGCCGGCGGTCCGGTACGCCAGTCCCCCGTCACCGGCGGCGGCCAGGACGGCGCGCGCCAGCGGGTGTTCGCTGCGTGCCTCCAGCGACGCGGCGGCGGCGAGCACGTCGTCGCGGCTTGCGGGGCCGGCCGCGACGACGTCGACGACCTGCGGCTCGTTGCGGGTCAGGGTGCCGGTCTTGTCGAGTGCGACCGCACGGACGCGGCCGAGCTCCTCCAGCGCGGCGCCACCCTTGACCAGGGCTCCGTGGCGGCTCGACGCACCGATCGCGGCGACGACCGAGAGCGGGACGGAGATCGCCAGCGCGCACGGCGACGCCGCGACCAGCACCACCAGCGCGCGTTCGAGCCACAGCAGCGGGTCGCCGAGCAGGGCGCCGAGGCCGGCGATCAGCACGGCCAGGGCCATGATCGAGGGGACCAGTGGGCGGGCGATCCGGTCGGCGAGGCGCTGCCCGGCGCCCTTGCGCTCCTGGGCCTGCTCGACGATGTGCACGATCCGGGCCAGCGAGCTGTCCGAGGCGAGCGCGGTGACCCCGACCTCGATCGCCCCACCGCCGTTGATGGCGCCGGCGTGCACGGTGTCGCCGGGGCCGGCCTCGACCGGTACCGACTCCCCGGTGATCGCGGACAGGTCCAGGCTGGTCCGCCCGCGGGCGATCGTGCCGTCCGTGGCGGCCCGCCCGCCGGGGCGCAGCACCATCGTGTCGCCGAGGACGAGCTCGTCCGGCGGCACCTGCAGCTCCGTGCCCGCACGCAGCACCGACGCCGTCGGCGGGACGAGCCCGAGCAACGCGCGCAGGCTGCGACGGGTCCGGGTCACCGCATGGTGCTCCAGACCCTCCGCGATCGAGAACAGGATGCCCAACAGCGCGGCCTCGGCGACCTGGCCGAGTGCGACCGCGCCGATCGCGGCGATCGTCATCAACGTGCCGACGCCGATCCGGCCGTGGCGCAGGTTGCGCACGGCACCGGGCACGAACGTCGACGCGCCGACGACCGCCGCCAGCAGCTCGACACCGATCACGACCGGCATCGCGACACCGGCCCGGTCGAGCACCCATCCGACCGCGAGCAGAACCGCGGCGACCGCGGCCGCCTGCAACGCACGGACCTGCCAGAGCCTGCCTCCGCCCTGATCCACACCGGGCCCCTCGGTCGCGGGCCCCCCGGTCGTGGGCTCCGGCCCGCAGCACGCGTCAGTCATGACTCGCCCGTCCGTCCCCGTCCGAGCCGGCCGCTGCGGCGACTGCCAGCCCCGGCCCGAGCACCGCCGGCACGAGCGCACGTCCACGGTCGGTCAACCCGTACATCACCAGCCGCCCCTGGCGACGCGACTCCACCAGCCCGGCGGCGCGAAGGCGTCGCAGGTGGTGCGACGCGAGGTTCTGCGCCTGCCCGACCACCCACGCGACGTCGCACACGCACAACTCGCCGCCGGCCAGCAACGCCGCCGCGATCGTCAGACGGGTCGGGTCACCCAGCGCCTGCGCGGCGGCCGCGACCGGCTCCACCGCCCGCACCTCGGGCAGCCCTGCGCGGATCCGCTCGGCATGGGGCAGGTCCAGACACAGGAGGTCGCACGTGTCGTCGAGTTCGATGGCCACATCGCCATACTAACGTGCATCGCTATGTTGCTGCCGGCACAAGTTGCCGGCCGGCGTGCAGGCGGGTTCCGGCTTGACCTTCCACCCGCCTCGAAGGTTTAGCGTCGACGTCGTGAACGGCTACCGGATCTCCCAGCTCTCCGAGCGGGTCGGGATACCAGCGACGACGCTGCGCTACTACGAGGCCCGAGGACTGCTCCCCGCCCGGCGCACCCCGGCCGGCTACCGCACCTACAGCAGCACCGACGTCGAGCGCGTCCGTTTCATCGCCACCGCCAAGAACCTCGGCCTGTCGCTGGACGACATCCGCGACATCCTCGGCATCTGGCAACACGGCATGTGCCGCGATGTCCGCGACGAGCTCACCCCACGGCTGCGCACCCGGATCGAGCACGCCGAACACCGCATCGCCGAACTCCAGACATTCCGCGACCACCTGAGAACGGCGATGGCCCGGCTCGAGGCGCTCCCGGCCCGGGACAGCCCCTGCGACCCGGCCTGCGCCTTCGTCGACGACGACGCGTCGGACCGTTCCGACCGGCCCCCGCAGACCGATCACGCCCATACCGGTCCGGCGATCGCGTGCACCCTGACAGCCCAGGACTACACCGACCGAGCGAGCCGATGGCGCGCCGCTCTCGCCGGCGCCACCCGGTGGACGCTCCCGGGCGCGGGGCTCCGGATCCAGCTGCCCACCGAGCGGGCCGAGGAGGTCGCCGCCCTGGTCGCGGCCGAGTCCCGGTGCTGCCCGTTCCTCACCTTCCGGCTCACCTTCACCGCCGGCGGGATCGAGCTGGATGCGCACGCCCCCGCCGAGGCGACTCCGCTGCTGCACGACCTGCTCGCGCCCGCCGAGGAAGCGACCAGCGCATGCTGATCGCCCGCTCCATCGCACTCTTCGTCGTCGCCGCGGTGCTCGAGATCGGTGGAGCCTGGCTCGTCTGGCAAGGCCTGCGCGAGCACCGCGGATGGATCTGGATCGGCGCCGGCGTCATCGCACTCGGCCTCTACGGCTTCGTCGCCACCCTGCAGCCGGACGCGAACTTCGGGCGCATCCTCGCCGCCTACGGCGGGGTCTTCGTCGCCGGCTCACTGGCGTGGGGCATGGTCGCCGACGGGTTCAAGCCCGACCGCTACGACGTCATCGGCGCCCTGATCTGCCTCGCCGGAGTCGCCGTGATCATGTACGCGCCCCGGTCCGGGGCCCTGTGAGCGACCGAGCGCGTGCAACACTCGGTCGATCTCGAACCGGGTCGCATCCAACCGGGGCACCACCCCACCATCACCACCTCCTCCGCGAAGCGCGGGATCCTCCCCACCACCGCTGCACGAGCGGAGCTCTCGTCCACCCCGGGCGTACGAACGGAGCCCTCGTCCAATCCAGGCACCCCAGGGAAGCTCCCGGGCCCCCGGGGAGGCTGCACGAG
This sequence comes from Pseudonocardia sp., assembly GCA_030451825.1. Taxonomy (GTDB): domain Bacteria; phylum Actinomycetota; class Actinomycetes; order Mycobacteriales; family Pseudonocardiaceae; genus Pseudonocardia. Next base: position 22,864 of record JAKDNL010000003.1, read on the forward strand.
CGGAGCCCTCGTCCAGATCCGGCGTACGAGTGGAGCTCTCGTCCAATCCGGGCGCCCCCTCACTGGACAAGAATGGCCCCAATGTCGCTGCGCCACGGGCGTCGCGTCACAGCCGTGCCGTGTGGACGACGTCGCGTAGCTCGGCGTCGAAGCGCTGCCGCACCTCCTCGGCCCAGTACGGACCGGTGAGCCGCGGATCCGGATCCGTCCGCTCCCGAGTGGTGGTCTCGTCGAGGTAGACCTCGAAGCAGGCCTGGATCCCGGCGAGGATCCCCCCGAGCAACGACCGGCCCGGCTCGGCCGGATCGAGGACCGTGCTCACGGCCCGGTGCCCCCCGCCGCTCTTGTCGCCGTCGCGCTCGTGATCGCCGGAATGCCCCTCGGCGTCGAACTCGGGGGCCGGACAGACCACGAAGTGGCCGGCCGCGGCGAGTAACGCCTCCTGCAGCAGATCACGGACCACGCCCGATGCGTTCCCCACCGGGTGCCCGAGCACCGCAATGGCGATCCGCAGATCCCGATCGCTCAGCAGCTGGGCGTGAGCCAGGAGCCGGACGGCCGACGTACTCCCGTCCAGCGGCGCGGTCACGAGTACGGCCGCACCGAGCCACTCCAGCGCGGCGACCGATGCCGCCACCGGCTCGACGTCGGTGAACAGCCGCTCGCTTCCCATCGGGACGGAGTGCAGGAGTGCGTGCGCCGCCGCGAAATGGTCGGGCTGCACGTCGCGGCGGAGCCGGGTGACCGCCTGCTGCGCGCGCCCGGTCAGGTCACCGGCGATCGCCGTCGAGACCGCGGAGGACTCGGTCTCGACCTCACGGACCACGGCTTCCCGGCATCCCTGGTCGTCGATCTCACTGAGCAGCCGGCCGACGGTGTGCGCGGCCTCGTCCCGGTCGTCCTCGGCGATCCGGAGGAGGTCGCCGACCGGCATGTTCGGGCGGCGCAGGATCGCCGCGAGGCGCACGGGATTCGGTCTCTCGGTTCCGGGGGTGGTGTAGGCGGTCCAGATGTGGCTGGAGAGCCGGTCCAGCGCCTGGGCGAGGTGGCGGGCTCGGGCGTCGTCGCAGGTCTTCGGGATGCGGGTGACGTGGTCGGCGGCGGAACCGGCGCCGGTCGGCCAGGTCGCGACGATCGTGGCAGCGGAGGAGTGGTGGGCGTAGGTGGTCATGCGCGCGAGCCTGCTCAACGCGGCGCATCCCGGGCGGTGGAATGACCGGTTCGGCGCCGTCGACCGGGGAGGCTGTTCACGGGGGTGAACCACACACCGTCACCGACCGCGCTGCGCCGTTCAGCTGCTGGTCGAGGACTGGTCTGGGACGAAGCGGGGATACGGGCAGGTGGTGAGGTACCCGCGACGCGGGCGAGTGCGACCTGGCCTCGGCAGCCGCGATGACATGCTGAGCAGGACGCGACTCGGGTCCGTGTCGACGACGGAGAGGGTCGACGGTGCCGAAACCGCGATCCGCGCAGATCTCTTGGCAGCACCCGGCGCGTGTCATACACTGTCACACGTGGCGGAACGGATCGAGTGGGGCGCGACTGCGGCCGAGCACATCCGCACTCGCTCCGACCGCTACGACGCGGCTCACGACATCGATCCTGCGTGGACTCGCGAGGTTGTGGTTGACCCGGACCCGGCTCGCGGACGAGCCTGATCCTCGGTCTGCCCACCTCAACAGCGTCCGCATCGTCGGCTACTCACCCACGGCGGGCATGGTGATCACCGTTGTGGCGCTGCGAGACCGACACGGGACCCTGCAGGGCGCGTCGGCGTGGAAGACCCGAGGGGCCCAATTGCGCCAGTACATGGAGGCCAGAAGCGATGACTGAGATCAGCGACCAGGACCTGCACGGCTACCGCGAGCAGGCCGAAGCGACCCGAGACGAACCCCTCTCCTCCTCAGCGACGCGGCCTGGCTGGCAGCGTGCCAAGGTGCTGTCCGTGCGCCTGTCCGCCGAGGAGTTCGAGGAGCTGACCCGCTACGCGTCCGCACTCGAGGTGCCCGCCTCGGGTCTCGTGCGGGGGTGGATCCTCGAACAACTCCGCGCCGGGGCAGACTCCCCGGTCAACACCATCGAGCGCATCTCCCACGAGCTTGAACAACTCCGCCGACAACTCGCGGTCTGAGCCTTCTGCACGAATATCGGCTCGAAGCGTGCCGCCACTATGGCGCCGGCGCCGCGAAGGGCCGGTCGCGCCCGCCACAGGATTCCCGTGCCAGATGCCGTTCGCCCGGTGCACCCCCTACGCGATGCCCTTGATCAGGTCCAGCGCATCACCCAGCGGCGACTCCTCGGCGTGTGGCTGCAGGCGCCGTGACGTAGTGCTCGACACGCTGCGGGTCAGGACGGCAGCGCCGCGGCGGCGACCACCACGAGCCCCGCGAGCAGAGCGGTCGCCGTCGGGAGCGGCAGCACCAACGACATGAACCCGACGATGATGCTCTGGACACCGGCAATCCAGCTCCGCCGCGAAGCGCAGGATCCTCTCCACCACCGCTGCACGAGCGGAGCTATCGTCCACCCCGGGCGTGCGAACGGAGCCCTCGTCCAATCCGGGCGCGCCAGGGAGGCTGCACGAGCGGAGCTATCGTCCACCCCGGGCGTACGAGTGGAGCTCTCGTCCAATCCGGGCGCGCCGTCGCTGAAGTCCGACCCGGAGCTGCCTGGCACGCGCGACATCCACCGGTGAGCAACGCCATTGCCATGACGCCGCTCACCGGCGTCGCGATCGACCCCGGCAGGAACCGAGTCCCGGTGAGCGCCGACTCCGAGGATCGACCTCCCGCCCAGCGGGATGATGCCGTTGACCTTCGCGGCCGTCGGGCAAAGCCTGCACAGGGAGCACGGCGACGTGAGGGGAGGCGATCATGGCCGCGGAGCCACGACGGGCAGCTCGCCCGGTCCTCACGACGCGTCGATCGACCCCGCCTCCGCCGCCGGCCCCGCCAGACGACCAGCGGCCCGTTGCCCGGGCAACGCACGACACGGCGCGACCCGCGCCGACCGAGGAGGACAAGTGAGCGACGACGTCAGCTGGCCCCAGCACGAACTCGGCAAGAAGCTGAGCAACTGGGGGCGCTGGGGTGCCGACGACCAGATCGGCACCCTGAACTTCGTGACCGCCGAGAAGCGGATCGCCGCGGCCCAGCTGGTCCGGACCGGGAAGATCTTCGATCTCAGCCTGCCCTTCGACAAGAACGGGCCCTGGCTCCCCGACGGATGGCGCTTCAACCCGATCCACAAGATGACCCTGGTCCCCGGGGACTCCGCGGGCGCGCCGGACGGGTGCATCTCGGCGGACGACATGATCATCATGGGCCTGCAGGCCGGGACCCAGTGGGACGGGCTCGGCCACGTCGGGTACGGCGACCGCTTCTACAACGACGTCCCGGCCCGGGCCGTCAACAACTTCACCGGGGCCGCGAAGAACGGCTACGAGAACGTCGTCAAGAACCTGACCACCCGCGGTGTGCTGCTGGACATCGCGCGGGCCAAGGGCGTGGACCGGCTCGAGGAGTCCTACGAGATCACCGAGGCAGACCTGCTCGCGGCGGAGGAGCGCCAGGGGGTCCGGGTGGGATCCGGCGACGTGGTCCTGCTCCGCACCGGCTGGATGCAGTGGTTCCACGAGGGCAACAAGGAGCAGTTCAACACCAAGACCCCCGGCCCGTTCCTCGACACCTGCCGGTGGATCCACGACCGGGAGATCGCGGCCCTCGCCATGGACCAGGGCAACGGCGAGGTCTGGCCCTGCCCGATCGAGAATTCGATCATCCCCTTCCACCAGGTCGTCATCCGGGACATCGGGCTGACCCTGGGCGAGATGTTCGATCTGGAGGAGCTCTCCGCGGACTGCGAGGACGACGGTGTGTGGGAGTTCCTCTTCACCGGCCCGGGCCTGAAGGTGACCGGCGCCGTCGGCTCGCCGGTCACGCCGATCGCGATCAAGTGACTGGAGGGACGACGATGACCGACTCCGGTTTCCGCGTCCTGCGGATGTTCCACCCGAGCCACCGCGTGCCGAGCCTCGAGGCGGCGGAGGACTTCTACACGCGGGTGTTCGGGCGACCGAGCACACGGCAGTCGGCGATGCTCGGGATGGCGCCGACCGCGGAGCGACCGGACTACTCGACGTTCACCGTGATCGCCGACGTGCTGATGGACAACATCGACCCGCGCAAGCTGTGGGTCAACGCCGTGCCCGCCGACACGGACGTCCAGCCCCACCTGCACAACACCGGCTGGTACGTCGACGACCCCGACGCGGCGTTCCGCGCAGTGCGCGCCGCGGGGATCACCGCGACCGACCAGCCGGGCGACGCCGTCGAGGGCGACGAGGCGCCGAAGGCGGGCGGGGTGATGCCGATGTTCTTCACCCGGCCCGAGCAGATCGGCCAACGCTACCAGGTCACCATCACCGAGGCGATGCCCACCGATCCCCGGCACGCCGCGGACTGGGACGTCCCCGAGGTGTCGGACGACGACCCGCTCGGCATCCGACGCTGCTCGCACCACACGATCCTCACCCGGGACCCGTCCCGGGGGCTGCGGTTCGTGGTCGACGCGTTGAGCGGCACCGTGGTGCACGAGGGTCGCAACGAGGTGCTCGGTACGGCGAGCACGTACGTGCACCTGGGCGACGGGATCCTGGAGTACGCCGTACCGGACGCGGGCACGCCCGCCGAGGCGGACCTGGCGAGCCGGGCACCGGAGGACTCCTACCACTGTCTGACCTGGACGGTCGCCGACCTCGACCGGGTGGCCACGCACCTGGCCGCCGAGGGTGTGAAGATCCGCAACCGTACGGACACCGCGCTCGTCACCGACCCGGCGACGAGCCTCGGCATCCCGTGGGCCTTCACGACCGAGGTCCTCCCCGGGGATCCCCGGGGCTGAGCCGCCACCGCCGGTGAACAGGGGAATTCCCCTGCTCACCGGCGGAGCGTGCGGTACGACCAGGCCCTCTCACCATGGAAGGCTCGCGGGCCGATTCGACCGCGTCGAGGTCGAGCACCTCGATCCCGGCCCTGCCCGGTACGGCACTGCACGCGCACGCCGACCGGACCGACCTCGGTCGTGACGTGATCACTCGCCCGGTGCGTTGCCCAGACCACCGCCCGCCTCCGCGCGAGGACACCCCTCGTGCGCGGATATCGTCGTTCCGGCAGCGATATCCGCGCACAGGGGTCGACCTGCCGCCGGACGAGGGGCACGGCTTCGGCGGGACGGAGGGCCGGGTCCGGGTTCGGGCCGCCAGCGTTCAGCTGAGCGGAACGGAATGCTTCATCGCGGGCCCGGGACGCTGCCAGAGTCCCACCCATGGCGAAGGACAGGGTGCTGGCCGCGATCGTGGGGCCGGGCAACATCGGCACCGATCTGCTGGCGAAGCTGCAGAACAGCAACGTGATCGAGGTCCGCTACATGGTGGGCGTGGTGGAGTCCGAGGGGCTCGCGAGGGCCCGCGGGCTCGGCGTCGAAGCCTCCGCGGAGGGGGTGGACTGGCTGCTCCGCCAGGACCCGCTACCCGAGATCGTCTTCGAGGCGACCTCGGCGAAGGCCCACGCGGCGAACGCTCCGCGCTACGCCGAGGCCGGCATCCAGGCCGTCGACCTCACCCCGGCGCACCTCGGGCCGATGGTCTCCCCCGCGGTCAACGGCGCGGAGCACATCGCATCGCCGAACGTCTCGATGATCACCTGCGGCGGCCAGGCCACGATCCCCATCGTGCACGCCGTCTCCCGGATCACCCCGGTGCCCTACGCCGAGATCGTCGCCTCCATCGCCTCGCGGTCGGCGGGCGCGGGGACCCGGGCGAACATCGACGAGTTCACCCACATCACCGGCGCGGCCGTCGCCGAGGTGGGCGGCGCCGACCGCGGCAAGGCGATCATCGTGCTCAACCCCGTCGAGCCGCCGATGATCATGCGGGACACGGTGTACTGCATGATCAGCGCCGAGGCGGACCGGGCGGCGATCACCGCGTCGATCCACGACATCGTCGCCGACGTCGGGCTGTACGTCCCCGGCTACACGCTCCGCGCCGAACCGCAGTTCGACGAGCCCTCCGAGGAGTGGGGCGGCAACGCGCGGGTCGCGGTGTTCCTCGAGGTCAAGGGCAACGGGGACTTCCTGCCGCAGTACGCCGGGAACCTGGACATCATGACCGCCGCAGCCGCCCGGGTGGGCGAGCTGATGGCCCGGGCCAAGCAGGAGGTGGCGGCATGAGGCCGCAGCTCGCGCACGACGTCAGGCTGATCGACACGACCCTGCGGGACGGGTCGCACGCCATGGCCCACCGCTTCACCGAGCCCCAGGTCCGCGACACCGTCCGGGCGCTCGACGCCGCCGGGGTCGAGTTGATCGAGGTCAGCCACGGTGACGGAGTCGGCGGATCGTCGTTCAACTACGGCTTCTCCGGCACGGACGAGATGGCGCTCATCGCCGCCGCCCGGGACGAGGCCCGCGCGGCGCGGATCGCCGTGCTGCTGGTCCCCGGCATCGGCACCGTCGACGACCTGAAGCGGGCCCGCGACGCCGGCGCGGAGATGGTGCGCGTCGCAACGCACTGCACCGAGGCGGACGTGTCCCCGCAGCACTTCGCCGCGGCACGCGAGCTGGGCATGGAGACCGTCGGCTTCCTGATGATGGCGCACCGCACCACACCGGAGGACCTCGCGAAGCAGGCCCGGATCATGGTCGACGCGGGCTGCGAGTGCCCGTACGTCACCGACTCGGCGGGCGCGCTGCTCATGCACGAGGCCAAGGACCGGTTCGACGCGCTGGTGGCCGAGGTCGGCGACGAGGCATGGGTCGGTTACCACGGCCACCAGAACCTGAGCTTGGGCGTCGCGAACTCGGTGATCGCCTGGGAGTCCGGGGTGCGCTCGATCGACGGATCGCTCTGCGCGCTCGGGGCAGGCGCCGGGAACTCGCCCACCGAGGTGCTCGCCGCGGTCTTCGACCGGCTCGGCGTCGACACCGGGGTCGACACCTCCGCGCTGCTCGACGCGGCCGAGGACGTCGTCCGGCCCTACCTGCAGCGCTGGCCGAAGATGGACCGCAACGCGATCGTGCAGGGCTGGGCCGGGGTCTACTCGTCCTTCCTCCTGCACGCCGAACGGGCGGCGGAGCGGTACAAGGTCCCGGCGCACGAGATCCTGCGCCGCTGCGGGGAGCTCGGGTACGTCGGCGGCCAGGAGGACATGATCATCGACGTGGCCATCGGGCTGGCCGCCGAGTAGGGGCAGACCCCGGCGGCTACAGCTACCGTGCTTGCGCAGCGTCGGCTTGTCGCCGAGCGACGGATCACCTACCGAACGTTGTCTGACGCGGCACTAGATTCTCAGTCGTGACCGACCTCGACATCGACGCCATACGCCGGTTGGTGGCCGCACGAGCGGTGCGCACGTTCGACGACCGGCCCGTTCCGCCCGATGCCGTTCGCGCCATGATCGACGTCGCGCGCTGGACCGGCTCGGCCCGGAATCGGCAGCCGTGGCGCTTCGTCGTCGTCACGGACCCACACGTTCGCCTCGCCTTGAGCAGGCTCGGTGCCTACGCACAGCATCTCCAGCACGCCCCTGTGCCGTCGCGCTCCTGGCCGCCGACGACGGGCGGCGCGATACGGCGTTCGATGTGGGGAGGGCAGCTCAGACGTTCACGCTCGCCGCCGGCGCGCTGGGGCTCGGATGCTGTCCGGCCACGATCTACCCGGAGGAGAACGTGATGCAGGCGGGCCACCTGCTGAGCGTGACGACCGGCTGGACGCCTCGCCATTGCTTCTCACTCGGCTATCCGGCCCCTCCGCCGACGGGGCGATCGGTTCTGCCGGCGGGGCGCCTGCCCGTCGATGAGCTGCTGAGGTGGGTATAAGAAGCCAGACGCGTCCGCGAGGGACGCGCCGGGCCGGAGTGCCGCACGGTGACCCGGTCAGGCCGGGTTGGCGACCAACCGCCCCATGGAGGCGAAGTTGGCGGCCGCGGCGACGCTGCCCTGCACCGGCGCCTTCTCGACCCGGCCGTCCCCCTGCGCCGCCTTCAGCGCTGCGAAGGCCTCGGCCGGGTCACCTTCGATCTCGAAGACCGACAGGTAGTGGCGCATCTCCACCGGGCGGTTGCCGTTCTGGGTCTCGGCGAGCTCGAGCCGTTCCCCCGACACGAACCCGGGCAGCGCCAGGAGCTGGGGGATGTGTGTGGCCAGATACCAGCGGTTGTACTCGTCCGCCACCTCGGCGGGGAGATCGTTGTTGACCAACCAGAGGTGGCGCGTGGGTGAGTCGGGCACGGGTCGGATTCCTCCTTGGTGCGGGACGGTCGGCCGGCGTCGGCCTTCCTGGCTGATCGACCTCACACTAGATCAGCTTCAGCTGCCTGCGGACGCACTCGAGCTCGTCCGCGATGCGCCGGTCTTGCGGGCTCCCGGGCGAGGGATCTCGCGGAAGCGCCGGTCGTGCTCCATGGGCCCGCCAGGTCGCCAGTCGGTCACCGGGGCTTCTTCATCCTGAGGTCTGCCGCAGCCCCAGAGCTCTGGACGCCTCCGGCCGCATCGCGCAGCATCGCGAGCTGATGTTCCTGCTCGGAGTCGGGCAGGTGTGCGGTGAGCCCGCTCAGGCTCAGCGCAGCGGCGACGCGGCCGCTGTGATCGCGGATGGGCACGCTCACAGCCGTCACCCCTTGCTCGACGTCGTCGCGACTGGTCGCGTACTCGTCGCGGCGGATCCGGTGAACCTCGTCGCGAAGCTGCTCGGGCGTGACCTGGTTCGGCGAGGTCCGGCGCTGCAGTGGCCCCGCGAGGTAGGCCTCCACCTGCTCGTCCGGCAGGAGGGAGAGCAGGAGCCGCGGCCCGGCTCCGAGGTGCAGCGGCAGCGTCCCACCGATTCGCAGCGTGTGCGTGGACGCGTAGCGGCCGTCCAGACGCTCGACACACACGGCCTCGTCACCGCGGAGCACCAGGAGGAACACCGTCTCACCGGAGCGGCGGTACAGCTCACGCATCGCCGGCATGGCCCGCTCCCGGACGCTGATCCGTCGTTCCATCGCGCTGCCGACCCCGGAACGCTGCCTCGAGGCCGCCGAGCTCCTCACAGGCGAGGGCGTCTCGGCCCGCGTCGTGGACATGTTCACGATCTCGCCCCTCGACCGGGACGCCGTCCTCGACGCCGCCCGGACCACCGGCGCGGTCCTGACCGTCGAGGAGGGCAACGTGACCGGCGGCCTGGGTTCCGCCGTCGCCGAGTGCCTGGTCGAGGCCAGGCTCTCGGTCCCGTTCCGCCGCCAGGGTATGCCCGACGAGCACGTTCCCGTCGGGCCGCCCGCCGCCCTCTACGCCCACTACCGGCTCGACGGCCCCGGCATCGCCGACGTCGCCCGCGAGCTCATCGCCACCAGCAACGGGAGATCCGCATGACCGCCGTGACACCCGCCCTCGGCGAGCACGAGCTCGCCCTGCACGACCGGGCCCGCGCCGTCATCCCCGGCGGCATGTACGGCCACATGGCCGTCACCTCCTTCTCCGCCGCACACCCGCAGTTCATCGTCTCCGGCGACGGGTGCCGGGTCACCGACGCCGACGGCCGCGAGTACCTCGACCTCATGTCCGGCTGGGGCCCGGTCGTCCTCGGCCACCGCCACCCCGGGGTGACCGCGGCGGTGATCGACCAGCTGGGCCACGGCGACTGCCTCGACGGCGCCAGCCCCGTCGCCGTCGACTTCGCTGAGCTGCTCGTGGACACGGTCCCGTCCGCGGACTGGGCGATGTTCTGCAAGAACGGCACCGACGCGACGACGACCTGCGTGACCACCGCCCGCGCAGCCACCGGGAAGCGAAAGGTCCTCGTCGCCCGTGGCGCTTACCACGGCGCCGTGCCTTGGTGCTCGCTGCGCGGAGCCGGGGTCACCGACGAGGACCAGGCGCATCTCGTGCACTACGACTACAACGACCTGTCCTCCGCCGAGGCCGCCGCAGCCGAGGCCGGCGACGACCTGGCAGCGATCCTGGTGTGCCCGATGCGCCACGACGTCAAGCGCGACCAGGAACTCGTCGACCCTGCCTTCGCCCGCGGGCTGCGCGCGCTCGCCGACCGGACCGGATCCGTGCTGATCGTCGACGACGTCCGCTGCGGGTTCCGCCTCGACCTGGGGGGTAGCTGGGAGCCCCTCGGGGTCCGGCCCGACCTGACCGCGTGGTCGAAGGCCATCGCGAACGGGCAGGCGCTCGGAGCCGTGACCGGGATCGAGGCGCTGCGCGACGCCGCCCGGTCCATCTACGTGACCGGGTCCTTCTGGTACGCAGCCGTGCCGCTCGCGGCGGGACTCGCGACCCTGACCGAGCTGCGCAAGGGCCGCGCCCTCCCGGACATGGTCCGCACCGGCCAACGACTCCGCGACGGGCTCGCGCAGCAGGCGGTCGCGCACGGGTTCGAGATCCGGCAGACGGGCCCGGTGCAGATGCCGATGCTGTCGTTCGCCGGCGACGAGGGATTCCGCCTGGTGACCGCCTGGGCCGAGGCCGCCGGCGAACGCGGGGTCTACCTGCACCCCTGGCACAACTGGTTCCTCTCCGCCGCACACACCGACGCCGACATCGACGACATCCTCGACCGGACGAACGACGCGTTCGCAGCCCTGGGCTGACAGTCTCGTCACGTGGCGCAGAGTGCGTGGTTGACCAGGGTGTTGAGGTGCGGGGCCGAACGGTCAGCGCGTACATCGCGGCGTCGGCCGTCACCGGCCCGGACGGTCAGCCGTCGCCGGGACGCAGCGCCACGGCGCCGAGCACCCGGCAGGCGAGCAGCGCGACCTCCACGTCCAGCCGGTCGCCGTCGATCGGGCGGCCCCTGACCTGCTCCGCCTTGTTCAGCCGGTACTGGATGGTGTTGCGGTGCAGGTGCAGCGCGGAGGCCGCGGCGGCCCGGCTGCCTCCGGCGGCGAGGTAGGACCACAGCGTCTCGCGCAACCGGGCGGTGGGCTCGTCGTCGCGGGCGAGCCCACCCAGGACCGCGTCCACCCACGGGCCGATCCCGCCCGGCTCGAGCGCCAGCAGCGCGAGCGGCCCGAGAGCCTCCGGGGTGGTGACCGGCGCGCGGTCCGCGGGGCGCGCGGCGGCGGCCACGGTCCGGCCCCCGCGCGCCTGCCGGTGGGTGCGGCGGAACCCGTCGACACCCCGGGCCAGATCGCCGACCGCGGCGAACGTGCCGGTGCCGACCACCGGTGCCATCACCGTGGCCGGCTCGGACGGCGCCGGGAACCAGACCCACAGGGTCGACGCGTCGGGCGCCACCACCAGTGGTCCCCGCGCGCAGCCCAGCGCGGTGGCCGCCTCGTCGACCCGACGCTCCAGCTCGGTCTCGTCGCCGTCGGGCCCGCACCACAGGACAGCACCGAGGTGGACGCCACCCAGCGGGTACCCGAGGGCCCGCTCGGTCTCCTGGTCGATCCGCTCGGCGGGGTGCTCGGCGCCGAGCACCCCGCCGACCGCGGCGAGGCGGGCCGCGTTGCGCCGGTGCAACCAGCCCTCGCGCTCGGCCTGGTAGGCGGCGACGACCTCCTCGGTCACCAGGTCGACGAAGCCGAACGTCGCCGAGGACAGCTCCCGGGCCGCGTCCGCGACCTCACCGGTGCTGCTGGACAGCTCGGCCACCCGGGTGATCAGTTCCTGCTGGAACGCGGCCTGCCCGAGGCGGTAGACGCGCAGCATGGTCGCCAGTGCGATCCCGCGCTGGGCGAAGTGTCGCGCCAGCTCGAGCCCCGACCCGGGCGCCCTGGCGGAGTCGATCGGCACCCCGGACCCGAACACGGACAGCCCCGCGGTGAGGACGTCGGCGACCGTGGTGTCGAGCAGCTCGACCAGGTGCGGCTCGCCGGTGAGCTCCGGGAGCGCGCTGGTGATGGCCTCCAGCACCACCGCGCCGAGCCGGTCCCGATCGTCGAGAGCCTCCCGCGCCGCCGCCCTCAGGGTGGGCGGCGGCGCGGGAGGCATGGTCCGACGGTATCGGCCGGGCGGGTCAGTGCCGATATCCGCTACGCGAGCTTCTCTCAGTGCCGACAGTCGCTACGCAGGCTTCTCTCAGTCCCTCAGGCGCAACGCCGCGACCGGGCAGGACCGCACGGCCGAGTCGACCATCTCGCGGTCCGACTCCGGCGGTGCGGCGTCCAGGACCTGGACCACGCCGTCGTCGTCGAGCTCGAAGTAGTCGTGCGCCATGGCCTCGCACATGCCGTGGCCCTCACAGGCCTGGAAGACGGCGATGATCTCCATCATCAAGCCTCCATCCGGGTCAGCACGACGAAGTCGACCTTGTCGCGGACCCCGCAGTCGGGGCAGGTCCAGTCGTCGGGGATCTCCGACCACGCCGTACCGGCCGGGAAGCCCTCGGCCTCGTGGCCCGCGGCGATCTCGTAGGTGTAGTCGCAGCCGGGGCAGCGGGCCGCCTCGACGGCGTCGATGTTGCGCCGCGCCGTGTCGGTGGCCGTCCACCCGTCATCCTGCGGGTCGGCCGGCGGCGGGTACGCCGCGAGCAGCTTCTCCCGCTTGCCGGGGGCGAGGTTCGCCAGGCGCAGGTCCCCGTCGAAGTGCGACAGCACCCGCGGGTCCATCACCCGCCGGAACAGCGGCGGGACGAGCGAGAGCGCCATCATCCCGGTGTATCCGGTGGGCAGCACCGGGCTCTCCGGGAAGTCGCGCAACGTCTGGAACCGCCGCGTCGGGTTCGCGTGGTGGTCGCTGTGCCGCTGCAGGTGGTAGAGCAGCACGTTGGTCGCGATGTTGTTGGAGTTCCACGAGTGCGCCGGCGTGACGCGCTCGTACCGACGACGGTCCGGCGGGCCCACCTTCTGGCGCAGCATCCCGTAGTGCTCCATGTAGTTGACGATCTCGAGCAGGGTGAAGCCGAAGATCGCCTGCACGACCAGGTACGGCAGGATGCCGACGCCGAACCCGGCGATCAGGGCGCCCCACAGCACGACCGTCATCAGCCAGGCGTTGAGCACGTCGTTGCCGATCCGGTACGGGTGCTTGTCCCGGCGGGCGAACCGCTTGCGCTCCAGGCGCCACGCCGAGCCCAGCGAGCCGAACACGGTGCGCGCCCAGAACCGGTAGAAGCTCTCCCCCATCCGGCTCGACGCCGGATCGTCCGGGGTCGCGACGCGGACGTGGTGGCCGCGGTTGTGCTCGATGTAGAAATGCCCGTAGAAGCACTGGGCCAGCGCGATCCGGGCCAGCCACCGCTCGGCCGACTCACGCTTGTGCCCCAGCTCGTGCGCGGTGTTGATGCCGACCCCGGCGACCGTGCCGACGGTGAGCGCCAGCCCGATGTTCCCCACGATCCCGGCATCCTGGGTGGCGATGAACCACATGCCGGCGACCAGACCCGCGTACTGCAGCGGGAGGAAGGCCCAGGTCACCCAGCGGTAGTAGCGATCCTCCTCGAGCCGCTCCATCACCTCGTCCGGTGGGTTGGTCGGGTCGAGCCCGGCCACCAGGTCGATCAACGGAATGATCACCAGGAGGACCACCGGGCCGAGCCACAGGACCGCCGACAGCTCGGTCAGCGACCACAGCCCCATGCCGATGAACGGGAGGACCGGCACCACCAGCCCGAGCAGCCACATGTATCTCTTGCCATCGTGCCAGGTGTCCGGCCCACCATCGGCGGGCTGCGCCAGTTCGTAGGTCTTCATCGCCGCTCCTCCTCGAACGCCGTCGTGCTGTCGATGAGTACGACGGTAGGTCGACGGGCACGGGAATCCACCGGCACCGGGGACGGCCGGATCGCGATTTTCTGTGCACTCGGCACAGTTCTCGCGGCGGATCGCCTGCGGCCGCCGCCGTTCCCGGTGGCACTCATGAGTCATGACGAGCGCCGCACGCTCGTTGTGACTCATGAGTGTCACCGGACGTTTGGTCCGACGACCTCGCACGAACGCCGCACCCGCACTCCGAGCTCGGCCGCCCGCTCCCCCAACGCCCGTTCGAGCTCCTGCTGCGAGGCGGCCACCCCGTGCAGCGGAGCCTGCGGTGCGGCGGTCAGGTCGAGACCGAGCCCGCCGAACTGGAACACGGATGCCGGAGGTGACGCGTCGGTGTGACCGAGCCGCTCCGGCAGGCCTCGATGCCGGAGCAACCGCGCGGCCTGCCCGACCACGCCGTTGGCCTTCGGGTACGGGCTCGGACCGGGAAGCCGGTCCAGGACCGTCACCGCGACGGGCCGTGCCGAAAGGCCGACACCCCGATGCGAGCTACATCCGTCCGCACCGTCGACGCCCCCTCGACCGGGTCTGGGAGGTACTCGCCGACCACGAGGGCATGTCGTCCTGGGTGCCCGGGCTCAAGGTCGAGCTCACCCGGCCGGGCGCCACCGAGTCCAACGGGGTCGGCGCGGTCCGCAAGGTCGGCATCGGCTCCCCCGGGCCGATCCTCGAGGAGGTCGTCACCTTCGAGCCCGGCGAACGCCTCGTCTACAAAGCGCTCGCCGGCGTGCCGCTGAAGAACTACCGGGGCGAGGTCACGTTGCGTCCCACCGGATCCGGCACCGAGATCACCTACGCCATCGACGCCGACAAGCGACTCCCGTTCGGCGAGTCGCTCGCGGTGAAGGGCCTCGCCACGGCACCTCTCTCCGGGCTGGTCCGCGGAGTCAGGTCGACGGGCTGATCTGGCGAGAGCGTCGACGCCGGCCGGCATCACCGGCCCGAGAGGTCAGAGGGGGGTAGGGCCGTCGCGGCCACTCGTACGCCGCCCACGGTTGCGAGCGGTCCAGTCTCGGTAGTCGGCCTGCTGTGCTGCACGATCGCCGGCCGCGTAGTGGTGTTGCTCCTCCAGGACGTCGGAGACGTGTTCGACGGCCGCGTCGTCACCGTCGAAGGACCAGTAGAAGGATCCGGTCCGGCGGGTCAGGACGTCGGAGACGGTCATCGCCATCTCGTGCTCGACGGCGTATCGGATCTCGGCGTCGGTCAGGTCGGTCCCTCGGATGGGGTCGTGCTTGCCCGCGGCGGCTACACGATCGGCGTTGCCGCCGTAGCGGTGCAACCAGCGGTCCCGCTGCTCGGTCGGGACGGGGGCGAGCGCCCGCTCCGCACGGAACAGGTCGGCCGGGTCACCGCCGGAGATCGGGATCCGATCGGTGGTACTGCTGGGCACGGAGCGGACACCGTGGTCGCGGGCCAGGCTGCCGACGACGTGTTCGATGATCTGGCGGCCCATGATCCGCGCCGTGGTGAGCTTGCCGCCCGCCACGGTGATCAGACCGTTCGCGCCTTCGGTGATCGTGTGCTCCCGGGGGGCGTCGGAGTTCGATGTGCCCGGTGGCGGCGCGATGATCGGCCGTAGCCCGGCCCACGTGCCGACGAGGTGTTCGGCGCCGACCTTCGCGTCCGGCAGGGTGTGGTCGGCGACCTCGAGGAGGTAGGCGATGTCCTGGTCGTCGGCGACGACGTCGTCCGGCGAGCCGTCGAAGGACGTGTCGGTGGTGCCGATGTAGACGTGCCGCCCGTCCACCGTCGGTGTCGGCCACACGACGCGGTTGTCGGCCGGGGACCTCAGGAACACCGCTGTGTGCAGGGGGAAGTCCTCGGTGCGGAGCACGATGTGCACGCCCTTGGTCGGACGCAGGGTGGGGTGCGGGACCGGGGCCTCCAGGCCGAGGACCCGGTCGGCCCAGGGACCCGCGGCGTTGACGACCGTCCGCGCCCGGACGACCGTCTGCGCGCCGCCGATCCGGTCGACGACCTCGGCGCCGGCCACCCGGCCGCGCGCGTGCACCAGCCCGACGGCCTCGGTGTGGTTGGCCAGTAGCGCCCCCGCCCGCGACGCGGACTCCAGCACGTCCAGGACGAGGCGGGCGTCGTCGGTCATGGCGTCGTGGTAGAGGCCGGCACCGGTGAGCCCGTCTGGGTTGAGGTGCGGTTCCCTGCGCAGGACCGCGTCGCGGCCGAGCATCCGATGCCAGCGGCTCAGCGGTGCCCGGGAGAAGGCGTCGTAGAAGGTCAACCCGAGGTTGAGCAGGGCCTTGCCTTCCGGGTACCCCTGGTAGAGCAGGTAGAGGAAGGGCTGTAGATCGGCGAGGTGCGGTGCGATGCGCATCATGACCTCGCGCTCGCGCACCGACTCGTGGACCATCCGGAACTGGTAGGTCTGCAGGTAGCGCAGGCCGCCGTGGATGAGCTTCGACGAGCGCGACGACGTGCCGGAGGCGAAGTCGTCGCGCTCCACGAGCACGGTCGACAGGCCGCGCAGGGCGGCGTCGCGGGCGGCAGACGCCCCGGTGATGCCACCCCCGATGATCAGTACGTCGGCCTCGGCCGGCAGTTCCGCGGGCGCGAACCGCTTCATGACCGGATCCATCCTCTCGCTCGTTCGACGGCGCGTCCCCATTCCTCGTACTGCCGCTCGCGCGTGGGTTCGTCCATGGCCGGGGTGAACACGGCGTCGTCGGTCACGCCGCGGAAGCAGTCCTCCGGACTCGCCCACACCCCGACGGCCAGCCCCGCCAGGTACGCGGCACCGATCGAGGTCGCCTCGACGTCGGCCGGGCGGTGGATCGTGGCGCCGATCATGTCCGCCTGGAACTGCAGCAGGAAGTCGTTGGCCGAGGCTCCGCCGTCCGCGCGCAGGCTGGTGATGGGCCGTCCGGACTCACTCGCCATCAGATCGACGAAGTCCTTGATCGAGTAGACGATGCCCTCGAGTGCCGCCCGGGCCAGATGACCGCGGGTGGTACCGGGCGAGATCCCGATCAACAGCCCGCGCGCGCTGGAGTCCCAGGACGGCGCGGCGAGCCCGGTGAGGGCCGGGACGAAGTACACCCCGCCGTTGTCCTCGACGCCCGCGGCGAGCTCCTGGGTCTCGTCCGCGCTGCGCAGCAGCTCGGCCCCGTCCCGGAGCCACTGCACCGCGGACCCGGTGACCGGCGCATAGCCTTCGAGTCCGAAGGTGGTCACGCCGTCGCGCCGCCACGCGATGATCGTGGACAGGCCGTGGGAGGAGATCACCGGCGTGGTGCCGGTGTTGAGGTCGAGGAACGTGCCGGTGCCGTGGGTGGTCTTGCCCTCGCCCGGGGCGAGGCAGCCCTGGCCGAACAACGCCGCGGACTGGTCGGCGACCGCAGCAGAGATCGGGACCTCCGCGCCGAGCACCCGCGCACTGGCGGTGGCGATCGCCCCGGAGTCGTCCACGACCTCCGGGAGCACGGCGCGGGGAATGTTCAGCGCGTCGAGCCACTCGCCGTACCACTGTCCGGAGAGCAGGTCGTAGCACCCGGTCACGACGGCGTTGGACGCACTGATCACGTGCGTCGCGCCGCCCGTGAGTCGGTGGATCAGCCAGGAGTCGATCGTGCCGAAGGCCAGCTCGCCCGCCTCGGCACGGGCACGCAGCGCCGGGTCCTGCTCCAGGAACCAGTGCAGCGACAGACACGAGTAGACCGGCGCGATGGTCCAGCCGGTGCGGGCCTGGACCTTCTCCCCCCACTCGGGGGTGAGTCGGGCCGCCAGCCCCGCGGTGCGCAGGTCCTGCCACACGATCGCCCGCGTCACGGCCTCGCCGGTCTTCCGGTCCCAGAGCAGGCTGGTGCCGCGCTGGTTGGTGATACCCACCGCGGCGAGATCGTCCGGGGCCGTGCCCGCCTCGGCCAGGGCGGCCCGCACCTGCCGCAGGGACGCCTGCCAGATCTCTTCGGCGTCGTGCTCGACGCGGTCCGGTGCCGGATGGTGCTGGGTGAACTCGCTGTAGCCGGCCGCGAGTCTGCGGCCCGCGCCGTCGAAGACCAGGGCGCGGGTGCCGGTCGTGCCCTCGTCGATGACCAGCAGTCGGTCGTTCTCGCTCATCGGTGAGCCCCCTGTCGTGGATCAGAGTCCGAGCTTGCCCGGGTTGAGCAGACCCTCGGGATCGAGCGCGTGCTTCACGCGGCGCAGCACGCGGTGGGCGGACCCCAGCGACCGCCGCGAGTAGGGGGATCGGGCCAGACCACCGCCGTGGTGGTGGGAGAGCTCGGCGCCGTGGTCCAGGCACACCTGCATCGTCGTCGCCCAGATCTCCGCGAGCCGATCGCTCGCCCCCGCGTCGTCTTCGACCTGTCCCAGAAGGATCACGTACATCGACGTGCCCTGCGGGTAGACGTGCGAGAAGTGCACCAGCACCTCGTCGGCGAGCGGCTCGAGGGCCTTGCGCACATCGGTGTAGAGCCCCTCGATGTGCCGCCAGGTGTGGGCGACCTCGATCGTTTCGGCGAACCCGCCGGGGGTGTCCAGCCGCTTCTCCACGGATGAGAAGTCGAAGCGCCTGCCGAGCCAGGCTTCCACCGGGGCGGGTCCGAGCGCGGTGGCACCGCGTCCGGTCGCGATCCGGGTGATCACGGCCATCTCGGCCTCCGCCGTCTCCGGCTCGCCCTCGGTGCCCACGAACAGCACGGTCCCGTCGAAGTCCGGGTCGCTCATCGCGTGCCGGGCCTCGTCCGTGTCGTAGAGGCGCAGCAGCGAGGGCCGCAGGCCGCGGGCGGCCTGGTCGCGCATGATCTCGAGACCCGCACCGACGCCGGGCACCAGGAACGTCTGAAGGTGCTGGACCGCCGGCAGTGGGACGATCTTCAGGGTCACGCGGGTGACGATGCCGAGCGTGCCTTCGGACCCCAGGAACAGCTGGCGCAGGTCCGGGCCCATGGCGGCCCGCGGCGACGCCGTCAGCTCGGCGACCGCGCCGTCGGCGAGGACCACCCGGTAGCCGACCACGAGATCCTCCACGCCCCCGTAGCGGGAGGAGAACTGTCCGGTCGCCAGGGTGGCGAGCCAGCCGCCGACCGAGGACCGGTACAGCGACTGCGGGGAGAATCGCATGGTCCAGCCGGTCTCGTTCAGTGCGTCCTCGAGGTCACCGCCGTTCACCCCCGCCGGAGCGGTCACGGTCATGTCGATCTCGTCGATCTCGTGCGGACCGGTCAGGCCGGAGACGTCGAGGACGATCCCACCGCGGGTGGGCAGCGGCTGGCCGGTCACCGACGAGCCGAGCGCACGCGTGGTGACCGGGGTGCCGAACTCCTCGGCAGCCCGCAGCACCGCCGCCACGTCCTCCTCCGAGCGGGCGCGGACGACCACGTCCGCCTGGTGCGGGTGCTCGCCGCGCCGGGACCACTTCGTCGACACCGGCCACGTGTCGTGGCTGGAGGCCGCGAGGACGGCCGGATCGGTCAGGACGTTCTCGGCTCCGACGGCGGCGGACAGCAGGCGGAGGAGCTTCGGCGATTCGGGCACGACACTTCCCAGCGGTAGGACGGCAATCAGTGCTGGTCGCCTTCTTACTCCATTTTTGGAGTGAGCGCCAGGCCGGTAGGCTCCGAGCCCGAGTACGACCGCACCCGGAGGGGGAACACTGAGCGAGAACATCCGGCCCGCGGCGTCGGAGCGCCCGCTGCCGCGGATCCTGCGCGCCGTGGTCGTCGACGCCCTGCGGCTGGGAGTGGGCGGCCGGCTCCCGACCAACGCGCACTACGCCCGGACGGTCGGGGGCACGGCCGGGACGATCCAGCGTGCGATGGGCGCTCTCGCCGATCAGGGAGCGGTGATCACGAGCTCGTACGGCACGCGGGGGCGCGCGATCGAGTCCATCGACCTCGGTCGCGCGTGGGCACTCGCCGGGCTGCCGCCGATCCGGCTGCTCCTGCCGCCCGGCGGACCGGAGGAGGTGGACCGTCTCTCCGACGCCCTCACCGACGACCTCACGGCGGTCGGCGTCCCGCACACCGTGCGCCACCAACGGGGTGGCACCCGGCGCGTCGACAGCCTCGGCGCGGGCCGTGCGGACGTGGCCGTGGTGTCCGCGGGCGTGTTCCGCGCGGCGACCGGACGGCTGGGAGTGGACTCGCCGGTGCGGCTGCTCGCGCCGGGCAGCTACTACGGGCCGGGCAGGCTCGTGATCGTCAGCCGGACGGTGGACGCAGGGCAGCGTCGGGCGCGGGTCGCGATCGACCACGACTCCCCCGACCACATTGCGCTGACCGAGGCGGCCTTCCCCACCGAGGCCGGGTACGACCACGTCGAGCACCCGTTTCCGGACGTGCCTGCCGCGGTACTGCGCGGCGACGTCGACGCGGGGATCTGGCACCGGAGCCACTCGGTGATCCCCCTCGACCTGGCGGGGCTGACGTGCCTACCGCTGCCGGGTGGCGCCGAGAACGTCTGGTCCGAGATCTCCGCCGCCGCACTGGTCGGGGACGAGGCACGACAGGAGCTCGGCTCGGTGTTGCGATCGATCCTCACCAGCCCGCCGTGGCAGACCACCCCGCGGACAGACGAGCTGCCGGCGGGGGGCTCTGCGTGTCCATCGGATGGTTCCGTTCATGCGGGGGTCGTTGGCCCGTGATGGGTCGTGGTTCGTGCGTCTGCTGACCAGGCCCCGCCACCGCTGTCAGAATCGGACGTACCGAGTTCGCGGACCGCGACGAGGGCGTGGTCGACCGCTCGGGCCCGCGGCAGCGTCCGTGCCAGCGCGGTGATGCGGTCGATGACGTCCGGGCCGAGGCGCTGGGCGATGCGCGCGTCGAGGGTGCGGTAGCGCTCGATGTCGTCGCCCTTGATGGTGGGTGCCGCCGGTGCGGCCCGCGCCGCGGCGAGCAGGAGCGCGGCGGTCTCGACCCGGTCGCGCGCGGCCAGGAGTTCGGCGAGGATGCGCACCGTAGTCCACACCTGGGGCCAGCTTCCGGTCCGGAGCTCGTCGTGCAGCAGTGGGGCGACGAGTGCGAGCGCCTCGGCGTGCCCACCCAGCCGGATCAGTGCGGAGAGCAGGGCGATCCGGGCCACCGCCGCCACCTGGGCCGCGCCGGAGCGGTCGGCAAGGGCGACGGCGTCGCGCAGCACCGGAACCGCCGCTGCGGTGTCGGTGAGCAGGAGGGTCTCGCCCGCCGCGTAGGCGGCGAACGCACGGGTGTTGTCGACGCCCAGTGCCTCGGCTCCGGCACGCGACCGTACGGCGTGCTCGCGAGCGGCCGGCAGGTCCCCGCGGTAACCCGCGAGCAGCGCGAGCGTGGCGTGGGTTTCGGCCCGGTACGCCGCAGGCAGGTCCTCGAGGGCGAGTACCGCCTCGCACCACGTCCGCGACCGGTCCGTCCGGCCGCTGTAGAGGGTCGCGACCCCGTGCGCCAGCATCGCCAGGTAGCGGTCGGCGGGCCCGGACGCGTGCTGCAGTGCCTCGTCGGCCAGGTCCTCGCCGACGTCGAGCTCGCCCTGCTCGACGGCGGCGAATGCGCCCGCTCCGAGCGCCACGGCCGCAGCACCGGTCCGTCGCACCGCGGGGTCTCCGGCCACGTCGCGCATGAGGCCGTAGAGCTCGGCGTCCGGGCACCAGTGCAGGCACAGTGCCAGCGAGCCGGTGATCCGCCCGGCGAGCTCGGGGTAGCCGGACCGGCGTGCCCACCGCAGCGCCGCGGTCAGGTTCGCGCGGGTCCGGTCCAGCCGGGCGAGGGCCGCTCCGCCGTCCGGGCCGGTGGCGGCGTCCGCAGCCATCTCGGCCAGCAGCAGGACCCATCGCAGGTGCCATAGCCGCGCCGAGTGGTCCTCGCCCGCCTCGTGGAGCCGTTCGTGGGCGAACGCGCGCACGATCTCGAGCAGTCGGTAGCGGGTCGGCCCGGTCACGTCCTGCGCGGAGACCAGCGACGCTTCCACCAGCCGGGCGAGTTCGACGGCGACCGGTTCGGCGCCGCCGCGGCCGCCGACCTGTTCCGCGGCGTCCAGGTCGAAGTCGCCGTCGAACACCGACAGCAGTCTCAGCAGGTGGCGCTGTCCCGGGGCGAGCAGGCCGTAGGACCACTCCACGACCGCGCGCAGGTTCCGGTGCCGGTCCCGGCCGTCCTCGCCGAGCACGTCGAGGGCGCTGCCCAGCCGCTCACGCACCGGCTCCAGGCCGAGCGTGGCGGTCCGAGTCGCCGCCAGCTCCAGCGCCAGCGGGAGCCCGTCGAGGCGGCGGCAGATCTCCGTGACCGCGGGCAGCGCGTTCCGGGTCAGCGCGAACGATGGCCGGACCCGCCGCGCCCGGTCCGCGAACAACCGCACCGCCGCGGTCAGCTCGGCGCGGTCGGCCGGGACGTCCGACGCCGGCACGCCCAGCGGCTCGAGCGGGAGCACCTGCTCGTGCGCCGCGCCGAGCCGGTGCCGGCTCGTGGCCACCACCCGGACACCCGGACAGCGCCGCCGCAGCGCGACCGCAAGCGTGCGGCACTCGTCGAGCACGTGTTCGCAGTTGTCCAGCACCAGCAGCGTGTCGGCGATGCCGAGGTACTCCAACGCAGCCTCCCGCCGGGTGTCCGGACTCGCGGTGACACCGAGCGCGGCCGCGACGGTGGTGTCGACCCGCCCGGGAGCGGCCGGGGCGAGTTCGACCACGACGGCCGACAGGCCGAGCCGGTCGCTCAGCGCAGGCAGCGTCTCGGCGAGCAGGCGGGTCTTGCCCACCCCGCCGGGACCGGTGATCGTGACGAGGTCGTGCCGCTCGACCGCGTCGACCAGCGTGGCCGCCTCGTCATCGCGGCCGACGAACGCCGTGCCGGCGACCGACCACACGGGCGGCGCGGCAGCCCGCGGGACGGTCCGCGGCGCCGGGGTGGGCAGCCGATGGCCCAGGATACGGATCTCGAGGTCGCGCAGGGCAGGTGCCGGATCGAGACCGAGCTCGTCCGCGAGCTGCGTGCGGTAGGCGCGGTACCGTGCGAGCGCCTCGAC
Organism: Pseudonocardia sp.; assembly: GCA_030451825.1. GTDB lineage: Bacteria > Actinomycetota > Actinomycetes > Mycobacteriales > Pseudonocardiaceae > Pseudonocardia. The sequence goes on from JAKDNL010000003.1 coordinate 45,570, forward strand.
GGGTCGCCCTGCCTGGTACAACGCGGTCATCAACAGCCCGCGAGCGCGCTCGCGCAGCGGCTGCTCGGCCACGAGCGCCTCCAGCGCCGCGATCGCCTCGTCGACCTCGCCGAGCTCCACGGAGAGGTGGGCGCGGTCCTCGATGGTGGTCAGCCGCAGCTCGTCGAGCCGGACGGCTTCGGCACCGGCGAAGTCCCGGTCGGCGAACTCGGCGTACGCGGCACCGCGCCACAGCCCGAGCGCTTCGTCGAGCAGCGCGGCGGCGTGCGCGGCCGGTGCGCCCACCGCGTCGGACCGCAGCGCCTCGAACCGAGCCGCGTCCAGGGCGTCCGTGCCCAGGACGTACCCGCCCGGTTCGGCCCGCAGCACGCCGTCCCCCAGGACGGCACGCAACCGGGACAGGGCGGTGTGCAGGGCCGGGCGCGGACCCGGCGGCGGCGCGTCCCCCCATCCGGCCTCGACCAGGGCGTCCGCAGGCACCGGCCGGTTCGCCCGGACCAGCAGTGCGGCCAGGATCGCGCGGCGGCGCCCGCTCGGCAGCCGGACCGGCTCGCCGGCACGGCGCACCTCGACCGCGCCGAGCACTCCGAAGGTCGGTGTTTCGCACACCCTCCCGATTGTCGCCCCCGCGGCGGGTTCCGGCCCAGTGCCGGCCCGGTGCCGCCCAGTGCCGGCCCGGTGTCAGACCGGTGTCAGCGCCGTGTGATCCCGGCCGACGATGCTGCCGTGCACCGTCGATATCGACCGAGGAGGAGATCAGGATGGACCTGGACATGGACGAGGTCGCCACGTTCGCCCAGCAGCTGGCAGGGCAGATCACCGGAGCGGTGACCACCGCCATGGTGGTCGTCGGTGACCGGCTCGGGCTCTACCGGGCGCTGGCAGCGTCCGGCCCGGTGACCCCGGCGCAGCTGGCCGACGACACCGGAACGCACGAGCGATACGTCCGGGAATGGTTGGCCCAGCAGGCCGCCGGCGGCATCGTCGACTACGACGCCGCGGCCGGCACGTTCACCCTGCCGCCCGAACGCGCCGCGGTTCTGGCCGACGACGACTCCCCGGCCGCGATGGCCGGCGCGGCGCTGCTGCCGGCCGGGCTGTTCCGGCGCACCGACCGGATCGCACAGGCCTTCCGCACCGGCGAGGGGGTGGCCTGGGGCGAGCAGGACGAGGTCGTCTTCGAGGGCACGGAGCGGTTCTTCCGGGTGAGCTACCGGAACAGCCTGGTCACCGAGTGGCTCCCTGCCCTGGACGGGGTGGTGGCCAAGCTCGAGGCCGGCGCCCGTGTCGCCGACGTCGGCACCGGGCACGGCGCGGCGCTGCTCATCCTCGCCGAGGCGTTCCCGCGGTCGCGGTTCGTCGGCTACGACGCCCACCCGCCGTCGGTCGACCGCGCCCGCAAGCGCGCCACCGAGGCCGGCGTGGCCGAACGGGTGCGGTTCGAGGTCGCGGACTGCCGCGACTACCCCGCCGACGGCTACGACCTGGTGTGCTTCTTCGACACACTGCACGACCTGGGCGACCCGGTCGGCGCGGCGGCGCACGCACGCCGGGCGCTGGCCGAGGGCGGGACGCTGATGCTCGTGGAGCCGGAGGCCCACGACGAGCTGGGCACCAACCTGGCCACCAACCCGTTGGCGGCGATGCAGTACGGCGCCTCGACGTTCCTGTGCGTGGCCAACTCGCTGTCCCAGCCCGTCGGGCTCGGGCTGGGGGCGCAGGCCGGCGAGGCGCGGCTGCGGGACGTCCTGACCGAAGCCGGCTTCACCGAGATCCGCCGGGCGGCCGAGAACCCGTTCAACATGGTCCTCGAAGCCCGCCCCTGAAAGGCGTCCGGGTCAGCGGGTGGAGGGCGGCGCCTGGCTGCCGCTGCTCAACCCTGCTGACTAGCTAACCTCAGTCCCCCGTGCCCCGTGCTCGTCGGGAACGCGGGGAGACACGGGCGCTATATCGAGCCCCTTCAGCTGGTCTGTGGCAGGAGCTCGGGTGGCTGAGTGATTCCCGAGGCGACGGGGCCGAGCCGGCCCGTGTCGAGTAGCTCTTCGACGGTGCCGGCGAGGGTGCTGGTGAGGACGGTGTGCATGCGGTCGGCGGGGATGGTGCCAACCCCGGAGGCTGCGCCGGCGGGTGGGGCGACGAAGTAGTGCACGGGGTCACCGAACGCGGTGTGCCCGGCGCCGGTGATGGTGGCCGTCGCGGTGGGCGGCGATGTGGTGCGTCGCTGGGTGAGCCAGTCGATGTAGTCCGGTGGCAGGCCGTCGCCGGCGCAGGGTGACACGGCGGCGCAGCTGCGGTCGGAGCCGAGTAGGAGTTCGGGTTTGGTCGGCCGGTGGGCGGGTTGGGGGCCGTCCATGTTGATCGATCCGACGCAGCGCGATTCGCGTTCACAGGCGTACACAGCCGCCGCACCGCCGAGGGAGTGTCCGGCGAACACGGAGCGGCGCGCATCGACGGTGGTGCGGATCGGCGGGTCGGCCGAGGTGAGCGAGCCGAACAGGGCGGCCATGTCTGCGGCCTGCCCTTCGACCAGGGGGTCGATCTCGGGCCCGGTGGGCGACGTGGGGGCGGTCGGGCTGCTGCGCGGGCGGCCGTCGACGAGGCGGGCGGGTGTGGTCGTCGGGACCAGGAGCGCCACGACGTGTCCGCGGCTGGCGAGGTCCTCGCCGAGCGTGGTGTACATCCACGGAGCGGTCTCGAAGCCGGGAGCGAGGATCACCGCGGGCGCCGGGCCGGGCGCGGGGGCGGCGTCGCGTCGTGCCCACGCGACGACGGCGTCGACGTCCTGGAGCAGCCAGCCGAGACCGACCGTCGGCGGCAGGGTTCCCGGCCCGGACCACCCTTCGGGGACGTAGTAGGCGGGCGGCGCGTTGGCGGATCCGGGATCGGCCGGGTACCAGACCCATGCCGCCCGGCGCGGCTCGTCGGGAGCCTGGGCTCCCGCGGGGACGGTGACGATCGTGCGCCCCACCGCGAACGGTCCGCTCGGGGCCGGCAGGGTGAGCGTCCGGGACCGGAGGACCCCGACCAGGACCACGTATCCGAGCAGTAGCAGGACAACCACCAGGGCGGCCGTACCGGCGCGGCGGAGCACCGGACGGCGTGGTCGCGCGGAGCGGGCCGCCGTCATCGCGGTGCCGCCAGCAGCGCCGTGATCCGGTCGACGTCCGGGGTGCTGATCAGGATCTCGTGATAGCCCAGCTGCTCCCGGAACTCCTCGTCGACGACGACCCGCAGCGCCGGCACCCAGCGTCGGACGCTGACGAACCGGCTGGTCGGCGTCCCGGTGCCCCAGTGCCCCAGTTTGATGACCCCGGTCACCACCAATCCGGCCCGCCCGATCCCCGTGACGGAGGCCCGGGTGGGCCGGTCCACCCGCTCTGCCGCGCGCACCTCGGCCAACGGGATCACGAGCCGGGACCTCCCCCCGCAGAAGAGCTTCTCGACGGTCGAGAGTGTGATCGTGACGGCGTGTTCGTCGACGTGGACGGTCCCCATCGTGTTTCCCCTCTAGAGTGTTCCTGTTACCGGTATTGATACCAGATATGGGAATGGAGTTCGAGTGCCAGGCGAGACCTCACTTGCCGACCTGTTGCACCAGCCGGTGCGGTGGCGGGTCGTCCAGGCCCTGATCGGACGCTCGCTGACCACCGGTCAGCTCGCCGAGCTGCTGCCCGACGTCCCAACGACCACGCTCTACCGCCATGTCGCCGTGCTGGTGACGGCCGGCGTCCTGCTCGTCACCGACGAGCGCCGGGTCCGAGGCGCGGTGGAGCGGACTTACGAGCTCAACACGTCCGCGGCCGACCCCGACAACGAGGCACCCGACCGCGACCGGCTGCGGACGATGTTCACCGTCTACATCGCCGGGCTCGCCGGCGACTTCGACCGCTACCTCGCCGACGACGACCTCGACCCGGTCCGGGACGGGGTCGGCTTCCGGCAGGCCGCACTATGGCTCTCCGACGACGAGCTCACCCAGCTCCAGGAGCGCATGACGGAGGTGCTCGAACCGTTCCTGGCGCACCAACAAGAACCAGGCAGAACCCGGCGCATCCTGTCCACGATCCTCATGCCCGATCGATGACCGCGCCCTCGAACTCCCCGTCAGGTCCGTCGTAGGCGCTGACCAGGATCTTCCCGTCGCCGGCGCCGGCAAGCCGGTCGTAGGCGGCGGCGACCTCAGCGAGTGGGAACACCGGGCCGGCGGCCACTAGCGTCGGGTCGCGGGCGACCCGGTCGAGGGTCGCGGTCGTGTAGGTGCGCAGGTCGTCGAGTCCGAAGTCCGGCCCACCGCCGCCGAACTTGGTGACGAAGATGCTCTTGGCCATGAGGTCGGTGAGGTCGACGGCGGGCAGACTGCCGGAGAGTTCGCCGTAGCTGACCAGGCAACCGTGGCGAGCCAGAACCTCGAGGTTGCCCCGGTAGACGCCCGCACCCACCGGGTCGAAGACGATGTCGACCCCACGGCCGGAGCACAGTTCCGTTGTCGCGGCGACCACGTCGGTGTCTACGGTCCGGTCCACGACATGCTGTGCGCCGAGCCCGCGGACGGCGGATACCCGCTCCGCGCCACGGGCCACCCCGACGACCACCGCGCCCGCCTCCACCAGCAGGGCGGTCAGTTGGCGTCCCACCGGCCCCGCCGCGCCCCAGACGAGCACCCACCTGCCGGCCACCGGGAGCATGTCGGTCAGCATCTGCGCGGCAGCACCAGCCGTGACGACGCGGGCGGCACCGGCGAGTCTCACCTCATCGGGGGACCTCGACGAGTAGCGAGGTCGGAACGATCGCGTAGTCGGCGCACGACCCCGGTGAGATCACCCAGCAGACCCGGGCGCCGACGTCGTGCGCTCCGGCCGGATCCGGTCCGATCACCACACCGGCGCCCTCGTAGCCCAGACCGGTCGGGAAGCGCAGCCCCTCCGCGTACGTGCCACCGCGAAGCGCGAGGCCCTCGGAGTGGTTCACCGCTGCTGCCACCACGCGCACGAGCGTCTGTCCGGTTGCGGCTGCCGGCAGATCCTCACTCCGCACCTCGACGACCTCACATGCCGGCCCCGGTCCGCCGGCGCAGGCCACCACCCGCTGCGTCGGAACATTCACGACTTCGATCACGACTCCCCCTGTTTGGTACGTTGTACGAATCCTGAACTTTAGTACGGTGTACGACTGTGCGGAAGGAGCCGAGGGGGTACCGACAGATCACGGTGGTCGACGTCGTCGCAGCAGCAGTGGCGATCGCCGATGATCAGGGCGTCGAGCGGCTCACGATGCGCGAGGTGGCCGACGCGCTGGACGTGGGGACGATGTCGATCTACCACTACGTCCGGAACAAAAACGATCTACGGGCGCTGATGGACGACCAGGTCATGGGCGAGATGGTCGTGGGTGGGCCGCTACCGGAACACTGGCGTGACGCGGTCACGCTCATCGCTCGACGTATGCGGGAGGTGCTGCTGGGTCACCCGTGGGCACTCACCGGCATGAGGTCGACCAGCTTCAGCGTGAACACGTTGCGGCGCGTGGAGGAGTACCTCGCGGCCACCGCTCGCACGCCGCTCCCGGTCGGCGGGCGCCTGGATCTGATCGCCACCGTCACCGACTTCGTGTGCGGGTTCGTGCTCAAGAGCGACCTCGAACCCGGCGTCGAGACGATCACCGACCACCGGCAACTCGACGAGCAGCTCGCCGCCGAGCTCGGCACCGGCAAGTACGTCCACCTCAGCGATCTCCTCGGCGGTACCGGCACCACCGCCGCCGTTGCACGCGCCTTCGCCGACGTCCAACCGCCCGACATCCGCTTCGGGCATGCACTGGACCAGCTCCTCATCGGGATAGAACGCAGCTGGTCCAGCCGTTAGCTTGCGGGGAGTGCCCCACGGAGCCCGGCCCCCGTTGCACGAGAGCTCCGTTCGTGCAGCCGGGCTGTGCGAGAGCTCCGCTCGTGCAACCAGCCTGCCCAGGAAGCCCCGGCCCGCACCACGTAGAAGACCTATCTCTTCCGTGTTTAACGTATAACACGCCCCTGG
>JAKDNL010000552.1 GCA_030451825.1 Pseudonocardia sp.
GGCGATACCCCGCGGCGATCTTCTGCGGCGCGCCGGGGCCCCCCGGGGGGCCCGCCCCAGCGTGGGCTGAGGCGGCCCCGCCGTCGGTCGGTGTACTGCTCGTCAGCCGATCGTGACCGGGCCGATGCCGGGCAGCAGCGGCGGCAGGGTGATCGGGGGCAGCAGCGGCTCCGGCGAGTCGGGCGTCGACGTCGTGGAGCTGCTCGACCCGGTGCTCGAGCTGCCCGACGAGCTGCTCGGGCTGGTGGGCTCGCCGCTCTGCGAGCGGGCGGGGTCGCCGCCGAGGAGCTGGCCGAGACCCGGTTGCTCGGAGGTCCCGCTCGACGACGGGCTCGGCGAGCTCGATCCGGACGTCTCCGTCGAGGTCTGCGGCTGCGACGAACCGGGGCCGGACTCGCTGGTCCCGGGCTCTCCGGACGCCCGCTCCGACCTGGCCGTACCGGAGTCCGGGACGCACACCCCGGAGGAGGGCAGCGGGCCAAGGTCATCCACCGATTCGGTGCCCGATCCGCTGCATCCGGTGCGGGCCCGCAGGGCCTCGGTGCGGGTGAGGACCCGCTCCAGCAGTGTGATCGAGTCGTCGGCCTCCGGGACCACGGTCTGCGGCATCGACGCCCGCAGCTGTTCCATCCGGTCGGACTGCGCGGTGGCCCAGGTGCGGAGGTCGCTGAGCTGTGAGCCGCCGGCCGACCGGTCCCCGGACAACATCAGCCGGCTGCCGTTGCTGGTCGCGGTGTCGAAGTCGTCGATCGCCGAGGTCACCATCGCCGGGTCCGGCGGCGTGCTCCGGCTCATCAGGCGCTCGATCTCGTCGACCCGGGTGTGTGCCAGTTCGAGCTGGCGCGCGGCCTCGGCCTGGTCGCCGAACGTGAAGGCTCCGCCGGTGGACTCGGTGACCCGTTTGACGCCGTAGAGCGAGTCGCCGGGCAGCGCGTTGCGGCTGGCGGTCGCGGCCACGCCGGCCAGCACCGCGAGCGCGGCCACGGCCGTCACCACGACGCCGAAGCGCTTGCGCAGGCTGGGCCGGCGACGGCCGGACGGGCGCGCCGACGGGCGTCCGTCGGAGGGACGGCTCTCCGCCGACGGGCCCTGGGTGACGGCCTGGTCCGGGTGGTCGTCGGGCAGCACGTGCCGGGCTCGACGGTTCCGGGTGCGGCGCTCGGCGCCCGCGGCGGTCGCCGAGTCCTTGGCGGGCGCGGAGTCCTTTGCGGTCGCGGAGAGCGTGCGCTCGCCGACGGTGCGGCCGACCGACGCGGCCGGTGTGGCGGGTGCCTCGGGCTCGGCCGGCGGGCCGGCGTCGCGGATCGGGGTACCCAGCGGTGCGGTCAGTTCGGCGGGTGCCGGTGCCTGCGGACGCCTGGCAACCTGCGGACCCGAACGACCCGGGTCCGATCGGTCGAGTTCCTGCTCGGCGATCGCCTCGAAGAGCCGCTGGCGCATCCGGGCGGAGGCCTGCGGATCCGGGGACAGCGACGGGCGGCTGCGGTCCAGCGCGGCTGCCAGCGCGATCTCGTGCGCGAGCCCTTCCGCGGCGGATGCGCCGGGGGGTATCTGCTGGTACCCGTCCTCGGCCCGCTGCCTGTCGTCGTCGTGCCATGCCGCCGGCATGTCGTCCGTCCTCACTGCAGTCCTGCGCTGCTCATCAGCGTCGCGCACAACCTGCGCTCGACTATCCAACGACACCGGAGCGCAGAGGTTACGGCCGAAATACCGTTCACCGCATCGAGTTGCGCATTCGTCGCAGTTTCGGCCCTGAGGAGTCCAGCTGGTCCGTTCGGCCTACTCATCGCAGGCCCTCCGGTAGCAGCTGGGCGAGTCGACGGACGGCGCGGTGCTGCAGCGCCTTGACGGCGCCCTCGTTGCGGTCCATCAGCTCGGCTGTCTCGGCGACCGAGAGCCCGCGCAGGAAACGCAGCTGGATGCACTCGCGCTGGTCCGGGTTGAGCTTGTCGATCGAGGCGAGCAGCTCGGAGTTCGTCGCGTTGTCGAGCACCTGCTGTTCCGGGCCACCGGTGGCCGGGGACAGCTCGACGATCTCGGAGGTGGTCGACTCCAGCCGGTACCGGCTGGACTTCACATAGTCGAAGATCAGGTTGCGGGCGATCGTGACGAACCAGGCGCCGATGTCGCGGCCCTGGTAGCTGACCGAGCCGATCCGGCGCAGGGCGCGGACGAACGTCTCCTGCGTGATGTCCTCGGCGAACGAGCGGTCGCCCATCCGGAACAGCACGTACCGGAACACGACGTCGTGGTAGCGCTCGTAGAGCTCGCCGAACGCGCGCACGTCACCGGTCTGGCTGGCCTCGACCAGGATCCAGGAGTTGCCCTCCTCGGTCGGGGGCTCCTGCACCTCGGTGCCGGCTGGTCCGGCCGTGGCCGGGTGGGCGGCCGGGGGCGGCCCCTGCTGGGTCTGGGTCGCCTGGAGCTGGGTCGCCTGGGCCGGGGTCGGCTGTGCCTGCGCGGGGTGCGCCCCCGACTGCCGGGGGCTCCGGGGCGAGGGCATGGCCCGGGTCGAGCCCGGCGGCCCGTCGACCGGCGCGGTCTGATCGACCGTGGCCGGCGCCGCGATCGTGGGGGGAGCTGAAGCCATGGGCACCTCCCCGTCCGGCTGGGGGCGGACGGCGTCGGTCCGGTCCTCGTCGGCCGCGGGCGGGGTGGCCCGTGACTCGGCGCGGACGTCGGGGCGGACGTGCGGGCGGAGAAGCCGCTGCGGTCGCATCGGCCGTGTCATGAATCCCGGAGTGGCCGGCAACGGTCATCGCAACGCGGCTGGGCCGGCGGTGCGCTGGCGACTAGCTGCATGCCACTCCCTCGGGTGAGACGCGCGTCGAACCGGAGGCTCGCGCGTTGAACCTCATGTAGCGGCGGAGCATACGACGTGAGCAGGTGCGTGATCACACGCGCCGCCGTTTACCGTGCCCGCTCTCCGGTGAGTGGACGGGCACACGCGGTCAGTGCACTGGTAGCTCAGCGTGTCCACTTAGCTACGGGGTGTTGGGGTCGACGAGCGGTGGGGAACGTGTCGGGCCTCACGGTGCGAACGGTATCGGTCGCCGTCGACCCGCCGGGGCCCGGTGTCCCGGACGGCTTTGGGAGACTGGCCAGGTCCGGTGAACGTTCACGGCAGGAGGAGTTCCCATCGTGCAGAGTCCCGGTCCCGAACGCGCGGCTCCGGTGCACGTCGCGGACTTGCTGACCCGGGCCGCGGCGGACCGCCCGGACCAGCAGGCCGTCGTCGACGTGCCGGCCGGGACGACGTTGACCTGGTCGGGCTTCGACCTCGCGGCGTCCGCGGAGGCCGCCCGCCTGCGCGCGGCCGGGGTACGCCCGGGCGACCGCGTGGTGATCGCGCTGCCGGACGGCGCCGGGTTCTGCGTCGCGCTGTTCGGCGCGCTGCGCGCGGACGCGGTGGCGGTGCCGGTCGGTCCGGGCTCCGTGCGCCGCGAGCTGGACATCATCTTCTCCCAGGCCGGGCCGACCGCGGTGATCGCTGTGGAGGCCGTGACCGCCGAGGCGGCCGCCGAGGCCGGGGCGCGGCTGCTCGGCCCGCCCGCGACCGACGCGACCCCCGGCTCCGACGACCCCCAGGACCCTGCCGGACAGGCCGCCCCGTCGGATGCCTCCGACGAGTGGGGCGGGGAGGCACTGGCGGTGCTGGTGTTCACCTCCGGCACCACCGGGCGCCCGCGCGGGGTACAGCTCTCGCACCGCGCCCTGCTCGCGAACCGGGAGCAGGCCGCGGCGCTGCGCCCGGCGCCGGTGACCCCGACCGATCGGGTCCTGCTGGCGCTGCCGCTGTTCCACGTCTACGGGATGGCCGCCGGCCTGCTGCAGGTCTGCTGGGCCGGGGCGACCGTCGTGCTGCCCGGCCGGTTCGATCCGTCGGCCACGGCGGAGGTGCTGGTGTCCTCGCGGGTCAGCGTGCTGGCCGGGGTGCCGTCGATGTTCCGGGCGCTGCTCGATGTGCCGGCGCCGCAGCTGCGCGAGGCCCTCGGCGGCATCCGCCTGTGCACCTCCGGCGGCGCGCCGCTGCCCACGGAGTGGCTGGCCGCGTTCCACGAGGCGACCGGGCTGTTCCTGCACGAGGGGTACGGACTCTCCGAGGGCGGCCCGGTGATCACCACGAACAACCTGGGCCGGCCCCCGAAACCGGGTTCGGTCGGCCGGCCGCTGCCGGGCGTGGAGCTGCGCCTGGTCGACGCGAACGGCGCGCCGCTGGTCACCGACGCGCCGGAGCCGGACGACGAGGACGACCTGATCGACGACGGCTCGGACCCCTCCGACGACACCGGGCTGATCGCCCTGCGCGGCCCGAACCTGTTCTCCGGCTACTGGCCGGCCGGCTCCGGTGGCCCGGACGACGAGGGCTGGTTCCGCACCGCCGACGTCGGCTACCTCGATGCCGACGGCGACCTGCACCTGGTGGACCGCTCGTCGGACCTGGTGATCGT
>JAKDNL010000553.1 GCA_030451825.1 Pseudonocardia sp.
GGCGGATCCGCTGGGTGCTCCGTCAGGGGGCGGTGTGCTGGTCATCGAGGCTCCGGTCACGGGGGACGATCCTGTCGTTCACGGTATCCGAGGCGGGCCGGCCGGGGCCGCGCGGCGCGTCCGGACCCCGGTGAGACACCCGACGTGACCGGAGGCCGACCGCTGCCAGTCCCGGGGTGTCAGACCAGATCGAGCGCGCGCAGGGCCGAGCCGGCGGCGTCGCCGTCGCCGCGCACGGTGACCGTCGACTCGTTCCCTCCCCAAGGCGCCCCCCCCGCGCCGGCGCGGGGGGGCGCCCGCCGGCCCCCCGCCGCCGCCGTCACCGGAGAGCACGACGGTCTCCCCGTCCGGCTCGGCACGCCACCCGTCACGCGGGCCGGGGGCGAGGTCGTCCGGGGCCCGGGTCAGGGCGGCGAGGTCCGCCGCGATGTAGGTGGGGCGCTGGTTCTCCGGCGCCTCCAGCAGGTCACGCGCGGTGCTCACCCCGGTCAGCACGAACAGGGTCGCTGCGTCGATGGCGTTGCCGCCCTCGATGTCGGTGTCGAGCCGATCCCCGATCACCAGCGGAGACGTCGACGACCCGGCGTCGCGCGCCTCCTGCAGCAACCGCGCCGCCGGCTTGCCCGCGACCTGCGGCTCGGCACCGCTGGCGATCCGCACGACCCCGACCATCGACCCGTTGCCGGGCATCGGCCCGCGCTCGGTCGGCAGTGTGGGGTCGACGTTCGTGGCCACCCAGAGCGCCCCGGCCCGGACCGCGGCGGTCGCCTCGGCGAGCAGGCGCCAACCGGTGTCCGGCGAGTGCCCCTGCACGACCGCGGCCGCGCCGTCCGCCGAGTCGACGACGGTCAGGCCGACCGCCCGGACCTGGTCGGCCAGCGCCTCGGTGCCCACGACCAGGACCGCGGCACCGGCGGGCAGTTGTTCGGCCAGCATCGCCGCCCCGGCCTGCGAGCTGGTCCGGACGTCGTGCGTCCGGGCCGGAAAGCCCAGCTCGGCCAGGTGTCCGGCGACGTCGTCCGGGCTGCGCGAGGCGTTGTTCGTGACGTAGACGGTCGGGACCCCCCGCTCGCCCGCGCCACGGACGGCCTCCACCGCGCCCGGAACGGCATCCGGCCCCCGGTAGAGGGTGCCGTCCAGATCGGCGAGCAGGACGTCGTGACGGCCGAGCAGATCGTCGCTCATCGCTGCGTGCCGTCCTGCTCTTCGGTCCCCGTCGTGTCGTCGGAGATCCGGTCGGCCGTCCCGTCGGCGTCGGTGTCGTCGTCGGTCGGGATCGGCGGTGCCGCCACCGTCGGTGCGGCGGCCGGGGCCGCGGCCGCCGTCTCCTCGGGGGCCGCGACCTCGTCCTCGACCGCCGTTTCCTCGGGCTCGACGTCCGGCACGTCCGCAACGGCATCCCCGCCGGAGGCGGTGACGTCCTCCGAGGGGGCTCCCTCCGGCTCCGCCGCGGCGCCGACGACTCCGACCGGCCGGACATCGCCGGTCGGTGTGGCCGGCTCCACGGCAACCGCAACCCGAGTACCGGCCTCCACCTCATCAGCCTCCAGAGTGTCGGTGTCGAGGCCGTCCACCGCGTCGGCGTCGACCACGTCCGCCGCGTCGGCGTCCACCGCGTCGGCGTCCACCGTGTCGGCGTCGGGCACATCCGCCGCGTCGTCGCCCGTCTCGTCGGTGACCACGCCGTCACCTGAGTCGCCGGTGACCGCGTCATCGTCCGTGTCGTCGGTGACCGTGTCGCCGGCGTCCACCACCTCGACGGTCGCGGAGACCGGGGTGTCCTCCATCCCGAGCGTCAGACCGTCGTCGCCGGATCCGGGCAGCTCGTCACCCGTCAGCTCCGCGATCCGGTCCGCGGCGTCGGTCTCCTCGCCGGTGTCGGCGTCGTGCGCGTGCACGAACCACTGCACCGCCTCGGCACGGCGGCCGACCGCCAGAAGGTTGTCGGCGTAGGCGTAGAACAGCCGTCCGCTCCACGGGTCACGACGGCTCGGCTCGAGCTCCGCGACCTGCAGGCCGACCACCGCCGCCTCCAGCTCGCCGAGGTCGCGACGAGCACCCGCGGCAACGATGAGCAGCTCGATCCGCTCGTCCTCGCCGAGGTCACGGACCTCCGGGCCACGGGTGAGCTCCAGCGCCCGCTCCGGGCGCCCGAGCGCACGTTCGATGTCGGCCATCACCGGGACGTGCCCGGGGCCGCCGCCCATCCGCCGAGCCGCACGGAACTCGCCGAGCGCCTCGTTCCACTCCCCCGCGTGATAGGCGACGATGCCCGCCGCCTCCCGCACCACGGCGATCCGCGAGGCACGACGACGGGCGTACCGGGCGTGCGCCAACGCCCGCTGCGGCTCCTCGTCGACGAGCAGCCCGGCGGCGACCAGGTGCCGCGCGACCTTCTCCGCGGTCTCCTTCTGCAGCCCGCGGAGATCCCCGCGCACGTCGGTGTCGAGATCGGCCGGCGTCACCGAGTCCGGCAGCTCCGGCTCCGGGACCATCGTCTGCTCGGCCGCCGAGGGGACACGCCGAGGACGCGAGTCCCTGCTGTCCGACCGGCTGTCGGTCCGCTCCCGCCGATCGGCCGGAGCACCGCGGTGGTCCGCACGATCTGGTCTGCCCGAACGGTCCGGCCTATCCGTGCGGTCGGGCCGGTCCGAACGAGCCGGCCTGTCCGTGCGGTCCGGCCGGTCCAAGCGGTCGGAACGAGCCGGCCTGTCCGTGCGGTCCGGCCTGTCGGAACGAGCCGGCCTGTCGGAACGAGCCGGCCTATCGGTGCGGTCCGGCCTGTCGGAACGAGCCGGCCTGTCCGTACGGTCCGGCCGATCGGAACGAGCCGGTCGATCAGAGCCGTCGAACCGCGCCGGGCGATCCGGACGGTCACCGGAGGTTCGACGCTCGCGGACGTCACCCGACGGGCGGCCCTCGGGCCGGTCCCGACGTTCCGGGCGGTCACGCCGCTCGACGGACGGGGAACGGTCCGGACGGGAGCCGCTACGGTCCCCGGAGTGTCCACGGTCATCGCGGGGACGGTCGTCTCGCGGGCGTTCATCGCGACGGCGATCGTCACGACCACGGTCGGCCCGCGGGCGGTCGTCACGCCGGCGGTCATCACGCCGGCGGTCATCACGGCGGCGATCGTCACGAGTTCCGTCGGTCCGGTCCCGGCCGGCGAAGCCGGCGCGGCGTTCGGGCCGGTCGCGGTCCGTGCGCGGTACGCCGGTACCGCCCCCGGAGCGGGCGAACCCGCCCCGGCGGTCCCCACCACGGTCCTGCCGGTCGTCATCGCGGCGGGTCTCCGGGCGTCGGTCGCTCCACCCGGACGCGTCTCGACCGTCGTTGCGCCGATCCGGTCCACGGTCCCCGGAGCTCCGGGAGGAGCCGCTCGCGGGACGTCCCCGGTCCTGCCACCCGGACCGACCACCACGCTCGGGACTCTGGCGACGGTCGCCCCCGTCGTCTCCCGGACGCGAGGACGGCCGACGGCCGCCTCCGCGCTCCGGGGAGCCACCGCGGCCCCGCTCGCCGTCCGACGACCGACGATCGTGCGAGCTCCCGCCCGCGTCGCGCCGCGGCCCGTACCCGGGACGCCCGCCGTCGCGGCCGCCGCCGGCACCGTGTGAGGCACCACCACGGCTGCCGGAGCCGGAGCTCGAACCGCCCCGGGCTCCGTCACGCGTGCCGCTCCGGTCACCACGATCGTCCCGACGGCCGGCGTCACCACGACCCGATGATCGCTGCTCGCGCTCACCCGAACCCGACCATCCGGTACCGCTTCGCCCGTCGCTCCGGCCCGAGCCCGAGTTCGAGCGACGGTCCTGGCCGCCACCACGCCGGTCGGCTCCCCGGTCCGACGGTCGATCACCACCGGAGCGCCCACTGCCCCGGTCGCCCCGAGGGCCGCCGGTGCGCGGTCCGTCCGTACGAGGCCGGTCGGAACGGGCTCCCCGGTTGTCCTCGTGCCGCGGACGCCTGTTGTCGGGTCCATCCGCATCCGTCACGTCACCAGAGTACAAAGGTCCACCGACACTTCCGTCACGCGGCGGAGGCGCTCCACCGGCCGTCGCACGAGATCACGTACGACACAAAAAAAGAGGAGCCCGTCCGGATTACTCCGTACGGGCCCCTCTCACTCCACGTTGAATGTCGGCGGCGACCTACTCTCCCACACCCTGACGAGTGCAGTACCATCGGCGCAGGAAGGCTTAGCTACCGGGTTCGGAATGGGACCGGGCGTTTCCCTACCGCCATAACCACCGACAACACTATCAACTTATCTTCTCATTCAACCCTCAACAGACCACACAACCCACCACCCAGCCACCCCCGCCAAACGGGGACGACCTGATGGTCATGGTTGTGTGCTCAGGGTCACACAGTGGATGCGAACAACATGTTGTGGCAAGCCCTCGGCCTATTAGTACCAGTCAACTCCACCCCTCACAGGGCTTCCA
>JAKDNL010000063.1 GCA_030451825.1 Pseudonocardia sp.
ACCTGCTCGCCTGGCGCGCCCCGCGCCGCGGCGCCGACCGCGCCGAGCCGGCTCCCCCCGCCCTGCGCCGCCCCGAGCCCGCCGGTGGCGAACGCCGCGGCCGCGCCCGTCCCGGCCGTCACGTAGAGCGCGACGCCGAGCCCGGCGCCCGCGCTGACACCGAGGACGTAGGGCTCGGCCAGCGGGTTGCGGAACAGCGTCTGGGTGAGCAGGCCCGCCGCGCCCAGACCGGCGCCGACCAGGGCGGCGGTGGCGGCACGGGGCACCCGCACATCACGGATCAGCACGTCCAGCCGCGCGTCCGGCGCGCCGATCCCGAGCAGGGTGGCGCCGGTGTCCCCCAGCGGGATCGTCACCGAACCGAACGCCACCGCCAGCGCGAACGCCGCCGCCACGGCGGCGAGGAGCCCCAGCAGGACGGCGGCGACGGCACGACCGGATCGGTCCCGGCTCTCCCCGCTCGACGGCCGGTCCCCGGAGCCCTGATCACCCCGACGTTCGCGGGCCGCGGGGCGCAGCGTGCCCGTCATCCGGCCGAGATCCGGCGGTAGTAGACGAGCTCGTGGCCGGGCAGCAGCTGCGGGTGCAGGATCGCGATGAGGTCGGCGAGGATCTCCTCGGGGTGCGCGACGCCGCGCTCGAAGATCTGGTTCCCGCCACCGGGCCCGAGCAGCTTGTCCCGGGTCCAGATCTGCCCGCCCGGTCCGGCCGCCGCGACCCGGGTCAGGCGCGGGTCGGTGGAGGCGATGTCGGCCGTGGTCTGCCACGGGCCGTCGGCCAGCCAGATCCGGGCGCCGCCGTCCGCGGCCAGGACCGCCTCCAGCGACCGCGGCAGGGTGCCCACCCCGGAGGCCCCGGTGCCGGACCAGCTCGCGCCGGCGTCACGGAACAGGGTCGCCGCCGTCGAGCTGCCGGCCGGGACGTTCCATGTGCCCTGCATGGGCTGCCCGACCAGGATCGGTGTCGGGGCCTGGCCGCGGACCTGCGCGGCCAGGTCGGTGTAGCGCTGTGCGATCGCGTCGAACTCGGCCGCGGCCTCCGCGTCGCGGCCGGTCAGCGCGCCCATCACCTTGATCCACTCGGCCTGGCCGAGCGGGCCGGCCTCGAGGTAGTCGGCCCACCCGACGACCGGGATCCGCGCGGCACGCAGCGCGGGGAACGCGGGATCGTCGGTGCCCTGGCTCAGCAGCACGTCGGGCGCGGCCGCGATCACCTTCTCGGCGTTCGTGATGCCGCCGGGGGCGAACGTGGTGACCCCGCCGCCGTCGATCCGGGCCAGCACGGCCGGGTCGCTGACCAGCGCCGGGTCGGCGACGCCGGTGAGCCGGTCCAGCACGCCGAGCTCGGAGACGAACGGCAGCTGCGTGGTGGAGCCGGAGAACACGCCGGTCACCGGGGTGCGCAGCACACCGGCCCCGACCAGCTCGGGCGGGAGCGCGGGAGCCGGTGCGTCGCAGGACAGCAGCACCAGCGACTGCGGCGCCGCACCGGGATAGGGCTGCTTGACCGTCAGCACCCGATAACCGGGCCCGGGTGTGATCGCGACGTTGCGCGCGAACCGGAACTCGGTCTCCGCGGCGGGGGCAGGGACGCATTCCTGGGCCCCGGGCGGTGATCCGGGCGGGACCGTCGCCGGCGCCGAGCATCCCGCGAGTAGCAGCAGGACGACCACGATACCGACCGGCACACGTCGTAGGCTCACCTGAGCAGTCTCACATACGTTGATCGCTCATCCCCCGACGAACGCGGTGAGACCGTCGAGGAGCCGATCGACGTCGGCGTCGTCGGTGTAGGGGGCGAGCCCGATCCGCAGCGAGCCGGTATCGCCCAGGCCGAGCCGGCGGGAGGCCTCCAGCGCGTAGAACGAGCTGGCCGGGGCGCTGATCCGGCGCTCGGCGAGGAAGCAGTAGGCCTCCGCCGGGTCCCGGTCGTCGAACGTGACCAGCAGCGTCGGCGTGCGCTCCGCGGCCCGCGAGCGCACCCGCACCCCGGGCAGCGCCACCAGCCCCGTCTCGATCCGCTCGCGCAGCGGCTCCTCGTGCGCGTGCACCGCCGTCATCGACGCCTGTAGTGCGGCGCGACGGTCCCCGGTCGCGACGACGCCGGTGCCCGCTCCGGCCAGCCCGGCCAGGAAGTCGACGGCCGCCGTCGTACCGGCCAGCAGCTCGTAGGGCAGCGTGCCCAGCTCGAAGCGCTCCGGAACGGCGTCCGAGGACGGCGCCAGCTTGGACGGGCGCAGCGTCTCGAGCAGGTCCGGGGACGCGGCGAGCACGCCGCAGTGCGGGCCGAGGAACTTGTAGGGCGAGCAGACGTAGAGGTCCGCGCCCAGTGCCGCGACGTCGATCGGTGCGTGCGCGGTCAGGTGCACCCCGTCCACCATCAGCAGTGCGCCGGCACCATGCACCGCCTCGGCGATCCGCGCGATCGGCGGGCGGGTTCCGACCAGGTTCGACGCCCCGGTCACCGCGACCAGCCGGGTGCGCTCGCACAGTACCGAGGACACGTCGTCGAGTTCGGTGGTCTCCGGGTCGAAGTCCAGCCACCGCACCGTCACCCCGGCCGCCTCGGCCGCGAGCACCCAGGGGCGGATGTTCGCGTCGTGGTCCAGGCGGGTCACGACGATCTCGTCGCCCGGCGACCAGGTCGCGGCCAGCGTCCGGGCCACGTCGAACGTCAGCGCGGTCATGCTGCGCCCGAACACGATCCCGCGCGGGTCGGCGCCGAGGAGGTCGGCCATCGCGGCCCGGGCGCCGAGCACGATCGCGTCCGCGGCGCGCTCCCCGGGGGTGATCGCACCGCGGTTGGCCAGCGGCGAGGTCATCGCGGCCGCGACCGCACCGGCCACCGCGTCCGGGACCTGCGATCCACCGGGGCCGTCGAAGTGCGCGATCCCGGCCCGCAGCGCCGGGAACCGGCCGCGCACGGCGGCGACGTCGTAGCTCATGGACTTACTCCTTCTCTCCGGGCCCTCGACGGTCCTGCCCACCCGGTAACCCACATGGGTTACTCGATCGTGACCATAAGTTGACCATCCGGACGCGCGAATTTGCGATCATGCGTCACATGTCTCGTTCCTGGGAGCGGTCGCGAGGACGGCACCGCCCCGGGCGGCGGGCCGGCCTGCGCACACTGCACCGTCGCACGCTGGCCAAGCTCCTCACCGTCGGCGTGATCGTTGCCGCACTGGCGGCCGGCGGTGCGACGGCGTTCGCGTCGGACTCGGTGCGGGACGCGATCGCGAGCAACCTCAGCAACGCCGGACGGGGTCTCGACGCCGGCTGGGCTGGCTCCTCCTCCTCCGAAGACGAAGACGACGACGACGACGAGCAGGCCGACGTCGCGCCGGTGCTCACCAGCACACCGCTCGCCGGCGCCATCGGCGCCAAGCCGCGCGACACCGTGCGCACCACGGTGAACAGCGGCGAGCTGCGCGACGTGGCCTTGACCAACTCCGACGGTGAGGCCGTGCGGGGCACGCTCGCCCCGGACGGCCGCACGTGGTCGGCGACCGAGCCGTTGGGTTACGGGTCCACTTACCGCTGGAGCGGGTCCTGGGTCCGCGGCGACGGCATCGTCACGCCGCTGACCGGGCAGTTCAGCACCGTCGACCCGGACCGCATCGCGCGGGCGACGATGAACATCGGCGACGGCGCGACCGTCGGCGTCGGCGCCCCGGTGATCATCACGTTCGACCGGACGCTGACCGACAAGGCCAAGGCCGACGTGGAACGCGCGCTGAGTGTGCGCACGTCGAATAAGGTCGAGGGCGCCTGGGCCTGGTTGCCCGACACCGCCGACGGCTCCCGCGTGCACTACCGGCCGAGGACCTACTGGCCCGCTCACACCACCGTCACCGTGACCGCGCCGATCTACGGACTAGACCTCGGCGAGGCGGGCTACCCGGCCGAGGACCTGAGCAGCACGTTCACCGTGGGGCGCAGCCAGATCGTCAAGGCCGACGCGCGGAGCCACCAGCTCGTCGTGGTGCGCGACGGGAAGACCGTGCAGTCGTTCGACGCGTCCTACGGCAAGGCATCCGACCCGCGTCGGGTGACCCGCAGCGGCACCCACGTCGTCATGAGCAAGTCGCAGAAGGTCCTGATGACCAACCGCGACTACGGCTACGTCGACCTGCCCCAGTACTGGGCCGTGCGGATCTCCAACAACGGCGAGTTCATCCACGCCAACCCGGCCTCGACGTCCGCGCAGGGCAACAGCAACGTCACCCACGGCTGCGTGAACCTGTCCACCTCCGACGCCCGCTCCTACTTCGACTCCGCGATCTTCGGCGACCCGGTCGAGGTCGTCGGCACCAGCCAGCATCTCTCGGCCACCGACGGCGACATCTACGACTGGGCGATCACCTGGGCGGACTGGAAATCCATGTCCGCCCTGGCCCGCGCGAGCTGAGTTCCTCCGGCGCGTCAGCGGATGCGCCGGTCCTGGCCGGCCCACGCCTCGTCGCGCAGCACGAACTTCTGGATCTTCCCGGTGGAGGTCTTCGGGAGCTCGGTGAACGTGACGGTCTTGGGCGCCTTGAACCGGGCCAGCCGTGTCTTCACGTGCTCGACGATCTCGGACTCGGTGGCCGACTCCCCCTCCCGCAACGTCACGTAGGCGGCCGGGACCTCGCCCCACCGCTCGTCCGGGACCGCGATCACCGCGGCTTCCAGGACCGACGGGTGGTCGGCGATCGCCTGCTCGACCTCGACCGAGGCGATGTTCTCCCCGCCGGAGATGATCACGTCCTTGCTCCGGTCGCGCAGCTCCACGTAGCCGTCGGGGTGCATCACGCCGATGTCGCCGGTGCGGAACCAGCCGTCTGGCGCGGCGTCGCGGGTGGCCTTCTCGTCGTCCAGGTAGCCGAGCATGACGTTGTTGCCGCGCAACGCGATCTGACCCGTCGTCTCCCCGTCGGCGGGGGCGTCCGCCCCGTCGTCGGTGATCACCCGCACGGCGCAGGCGATCATGTTCCCGACGCCCTGGCGGGCCTTCATCCGGGCCTGCGCCTCGCCGTCGAGCGAGTTCCACTCCGGCTGCCAGTCGCAGATCATGGCCGGGCCGAACGTCTCGGTCAGGCCGTAGAGGTGGGTGACGTCGAAGCCCAGCTCGGCCATCCGGCGTAGGATCGCCGGGCTCGGCGGGGCGCCGCCGGTGGCGACCTTCACCACCGGGTCGACCGGTCCGGCCTCCGGCGCGTAGGCGATCATCGACAGCACGGTCGGGGCGCCGTTGAGATGCGTGACGCCGTGGCTGCGGATCAGCTGCCAGATCCGCTCGGGCTCGACCTTCGGCAGGCAGACGTGCGTCGCCGCGGCCGCCGTGACCGCCCACGGGAAGCACCAGCCGTTGCAGTGGAACATCGGCAACGTCCACAGGTGCACCGACGACGGCGTCAGTCCGGTGTGCCCGACCATCGACAGGGCCTGCAGGTAGGCGCCCCGGTGGTGATACATCACGCCCTTGGGCTTCCCGGTCGTGCCGGACGTGTAGTTGATCGAGAGCAGTGCCCGCTCGTCGTCCGGGATGACGGCCAGCGGCTCGGACCCCGCGATCAGCTCCTCGTAGGCCTCCCCCACCCGGATCACGGTCGGAGGCAAGTCCATCCGCCCGAGCAGATCCGCGATCAGCTCGTCGAACACGGGGTCGTGCACGAGGACTCCGGCGTTCGAGTGCTCCAGGATGTAGGCGACCTCGCCGGCCGAGAGCCGCGTGTTCACCGCGACCAGCGGCACGCCCGCCCACGGCACGCCGAACGCCGCCTCCAGCCCGACGTGGGTGTTGGGCACCAGCACCGCGACCGGACGGCCGTTCGCGAGCGGGGCGAGCCCGCCCGCCAGACGCCGGCAGCGGTCGTGCAGCTCCGCATAGGTGAACCGCAGATCCCCGTCGACGACCGCGACCCGCTCGCCGTGCGCGGCCGCGGCCCGGTCCAGGTAGGAGACCGGTGTCAGCGTCTCGAACGACAGCGACTCCAGATCCGCGGGCAGCCCCGCCGGGTGCGAGGCGGGGGTCGTGGCAGCGGGCCCGGCGGGGGGCGCGGCGGCGGTATCGGTCACCGCCGAAGCCTCCCCTGCCCGCCCCCTGCCAGCAAGGTTGAGCGAGAGCTCCGTTCGTCCAACTCCGCTGGACGAACGGAGCTCTGGTCCAACTCGCCCCGGGGGTGGCGCGGGGGGGTGCCTGGGCTTGAGCAGCACGAGTGTGGCATTCGTAGCGCTCTACGCGACGAGTGTCACTCTCGTGCCGGGGCGCGGAGACGTGGTCAGGGGCAGACGGTGCGCGAGGTGAAGTAGGGCGCATGGCCTCGTCGAACCGACCTTCTCGGCGGAGGCCGCAACGCTCGCCGTGGGCCACGCCCGCTCGACGTCCCGCATGAGGCGCCGCGCGTAGGCGGACTCGCGATCCGCCTCCGTCGCGCCGGGGATGGAGGCCGGGATCTTGACACCGCCGCTCTCGGCCGTGCCGCGGATGCTCGCGAGCCAGTCCGCCTCGGTGAACGCCACCAGGTCGCGCGCCCGGCCGACGCGGGCGTCGTTTCTGAGTACCGACACCAGCGGCGGGTGATTTCCGGTCATGACACCCAGGTGCAGGCTGAACTGCACGTCGTCGATCGCCGCGTCGCCGAAGTCCGGGTCCGCGCGCAGTTCGGCCCAACCATCGACGCGGCTTCCGACTGATCGGCTACGGGCGGGCCGCCGAGATGGCGTTCACCGGCCGGGTCGTCGCCGCAGCCTCGGCACACTCGTCCAGTCCGTCGTCCTCGTCACCGTCGAGGGTCCGGCCGAGGAGCGCCACATAGTCGTGGTTCTCCACCTCGTCGATGGGGGCGCGGTCCCCGCCGCGCTGGTACTGCCCGGCGCCGGCGGTTGCGAGCGGACGCCGGCGGATGAACCGGTCGGCGTCGGCGACGACCGCACGCAGGTCTCCGACCAGGAACCGGACCAGACCCACTCCGTGTACGGCCAGGTCGTTGAGCACCCCCGTCCCGCCGTGCTCGCGTGTGAATCGCCAGCTCAGGACTCCGTCGGGGTGTGCGGCGAAGTCGGTGAGCAGCCGGAACCGGGCGTGGGTGATCCGGCCCAGCGCGCCTTCGCCCAGCAACCGGCGTGCCCTGGCCACCGTCGGTACCGCCCGGTAGTTGAACCCGACGGTCGCGCTGACCTGCGCCCGGTCGACGGCGTCGGCCACCGCGCGGGTGTCGTCGGAGCAGAGCCCGACCGGCTTCTCGATCCGCAGGTGCTTGCCGGCCTCGGCCACCGCGACACCGATCTCGCGGTGCAGGCTGTTCGGCGCGGCAACACTGACCGCCTCGACGTCCGGATCGTTGACGAGATCCCGCCAGTCGGTGTAGGTCCGCTCGAATCCGTAGCGCGCGGCGGCGTCCGCCGCGGCTGCCGCGGCGGTGTCGGCCACCGCGACCAGCCGCGGACGCCGCGGCAGGTCGGTGACGTGGTGCGGGAGCCGGCTGTAGGCGCGCGCATGCAGGTGGCCCATCCACCCGGCGCCGACGACGCCGACCCCCAGGGAACTCGTGGACATCCGTTCTCCGATCGGCTCGTCGGGGTGGCTGGGTGCTACAGGTCGGCGGCGGCGGCCCGGAGAACGTTCGCCGCGACCTCCAGCCCTTCCCGCTGCCCGAGTTCGACGTCCTCGTGTTCGATGTTGACGGCCATGTCCGGGTCGATCTTGGACAGCGCCCGCAGGAAGTCCGTCCAGAACGCCTGGTCGTGCCCCTTGCCCAGGGCGACGAAGTCCCAGGCCGCGTTCTCGGGCCAGGCGTTGAGGGTGGCGTCCCCGCCGAGGCGGATCGGGTTGTCGGCGACGCGACGGTGCCGGTCGTCGAGCACGCCGTGGATCCGGGCCGCGGGGTTGATCCGGGTGTCCTTGGCCGCCGCATGGCAGACCAGGCCCCCGAGGTGCTCGATCGCGGCGACCGGGTCGATGCCCTGCCAGAACAGGTGGCTCGGGTCCATCTCGACCCCGAGGTTGGTCGCACCGGCTCGCTCGACCAGTCGCTCGAACGAGCCGGGGTTGAACACCAGGTTGAACTGGTGCATCTCGATGCAGACGGTGACACCGTGCTCGGCGGCCAGCGCGTCGATCTCGCGCCAGAACGGGACGCCGACCTCGGCCCACTGGCGGTCACGGGCGTCGGAGTAGGTGCTCTCAAACGGCATCGGGTTCCAGCCCGGGACGGTGCCGCCGGGCTCCGCGGCGGGCAGTCCGGACATGGTGACGACGCGTCGCACCCCGAGCAGGCCGGCGACCTCGATGGTGCGGCGGAGATCGCGGGCGTGTGCCGGTCCGATCCGGGGGTCCGGGTGCAGAGGGTTGCCGTTGCAGTTCAGCCCGGTCAGCCGGACCCCGGCATCGTCGAAGACACGCAGATAGTCCCGCGGCGAGGCCTCGCCCGACAGCAGTGCATCGATCGGCAGATGCTCGGCTGGCAGGAACCCGCCGGAGTTGATCTCGGCACCGGTCAGGCCCAGGTCGCGGATGACGGCCAGTGCCGCGGGAAGTGGCTGGTCGTGCAGGATTGCGGTGTAGACGCCGAGCTCCATGCCGGCTCCTCTCTCGGATCCGCGGGCCCGGCGGCCCACCTCGGGTTCAGACGGGTCGAGATGGCAGGTCGCCGGGTCGCGCGGGTGGTCGGGATCGTCAGTCGCCGGGTTTGACGGCCAGTACCGGTACCGGGCTCTCGAGCAGGAGCCGCTGGGAGACGCTGCCCAGCAACGCCTTGCTGACCGGGGAACGGCGCTTCATCCCGATCACCAGGCGCTCGATGCCGCCGTGGTCACGGATCTCGTCGAGCACCGCGTCAGCCGGGTCCCGGTCTCCGGGACCCTTGCGCTCCAGCACGGTGGTCTTGAGGTTCTCGGGCAGTCCGGTGACGTCGAGCGGGGACAGTGTCAGGTTCAGTACGACGAGATCGGTGTCGAGCAGGGCTGCCTCGGCGGCCCCGGCGCTCAGCGCCTTCACGCCCTCGCGGCCCTCGGCCGCGGCGACCAGCACGGTCATGATGTTTCTCCTTCGTGCAGTAGGGACCCGGAGTGGGCGTCAGGCGTACTGGACCCGGAACTGGTCCTCGAGCTGCTCCAGCGAACGCCCACGGGTCTCAGGTACCATCCGCTGCACGAACACGAGCGCTGCAAGGCCCAGCGCGACGAAGATGAAGAACGTCGGTGCGATGCCCAGCGCCTCGACAACAGGCGGGAACACGAGCGCGACCAGAGCGTTGGCGATCCACAGGACGAACACGCTGATCCCGATGGCGAGGCTACGGATCTTGAGCGGGAAGATCTCGGACAGGATCAGCCACACGAGCGGGCCGATGGTGGCCTGCATGCAGAACACGAACAGCACGACGAACACCAGGATGAAGTAGGCCTTCGCGGTGCCGTCCGGCAGCAGCAGAGCCGACAGCCCGACCAACATGTGGAACGTGGTGGTCAGGGCGAACCCGCCGAGCAGCATCCTCCGCCGGTCGATCTTGTTGATGAGCATGATGCCCACCGTGATGCCCAGGACCGAGAACAGGCCGTTGAGCGTGTTCGCGATGATTGCCGCGTCCGCCGAGAAGCCGGCGTCGCCCAGGAGCTGGGTGCCGTAGTACATGATCGAGTTGATGCCGGTGAACTGCTGGAAGATGCCCAGGCCCGCGCCGATGAGGATGAGCCGGCGGATCCAGCGCACCGACAGGTCGGTGGCGCCGCCGGTCTTGGACAGCTTCTCCTCCTCGGCCAGCCGGTGCACCTCGGTCATCTCGGCCTGGGCCCGTTCCGGGGTGCGGATCTGGCGGAGCACGCCCAGCGCGTCGTCGTCGCGGCCATGGGAGACCAGCCAGCGCGGGCTCTCCGGCATGCGCAGCATGCCGACGAACAGCGCGATCGCCGGCAGGACGGCGACGAGCAGCATGACCCGCCAGATCCCGTCGATGTCGCCCCAGATGTTGAAGATGATCGCGTTGATGACGAAGGCGGCGAACTGCCCCGAGACGATCATGACCTCGTTGCGGGTGACGATGCCGCCGCGACGCTCGAACGGTGCCACCTCGGCCAGGTAGACCGGCACCGTCGCGGACGCACCACCGACCGCGAGGCCGAGGATGAACCGGAACAACGCCAGCACCTCCCAGGACGGTGAGAGCACGCAACCGATCGTGCCGATCGCGAACACGGCCGCCAGCAGCAGGATGTTGTGCCGTCGGCCGTACTTGTCGGAGAGCTTCCCGCCGACGACGGCGCCGATCGCCGCACCGAAGATCAGAATGCTGACGACGATTCCTTCGGTGACCGAGGTGAGACCCAGGTCCCGGCTCAGCGGTTCGAGCGCGCCGTTGATGACGCCGGTGTCGTAGCCGAACAGCAGCCCGCCGAACGTGGCGACGACGGCGATCAGCCCGAGTCGGCGGCTGTGCGGCCCTCGAGTATCCGGGGGTAGTTGTGGTGCAGGGGCACTGTGGGTAGTCATTTCGACCTTCCTCTTCACTGAGGCGGCCGGCGGAGCTCAGGACAGGTCGGCCCCCGGGCGGCCGGCCGCACGGCGTGCGACGCCCGGGTGGCGAAGGTGGTGTGCTTCCGTCACGACATGCCGTCGCGACAGCTCAGGAGTTCTGCGGGAACCCCAGATCCAGGCCCCCGTGACTGGGGTCGAGCCAGCGGCTCGTGACGACCTTGCCGCGGGTGTAGAAGTGGACGCCCTCGGTGCCGTGCGCGTGGGTGTCGCCGAACAGCGAGTTCTTCCAGCCGCCGAAGCTGTAGTAGGCCATCGGGACCGGGACCGGCACGTTGACGCCGATCATCCCGACCTCCACTTCGTTCTGGAACCGGCGGGCGGCGCCGCCGTCGTTCGTGAAGATCGCGGTGCCGTTGCCGTACGGGTTGGCGTTGACCAGGTCGACGGCCTGCTCGTAGGTGTCCACCCGGAGCACGGACAGCACCGGCCCGAAGATCTCGTCGGAGTAGACCGACATCCCGGTGCCGACGCCGTCGAGCAGCGTCGGGCCGACGAAGAAGCCCTCTCCGTCCGCGTCGAACTGTCCGGTGCGGCCGTCCACGACGACCGTCGCCCCCTCCGACTCGCCTGCCGTGATGTAGCCGGAGACCCGCTCCTGGGCGGCCCTGGTCACGAGCGGGCCCATGTCGCAGCCACGGCGCCCGTCGCCGGTGCGTAGCCCGCGGGCCCGGTCCGCGATCTTGCCGACCAGGGAGTCGGCGATGTCTCCGACCGCGACCAGCGCCGAGATCGCCATGCACCGCTCCCCCGCCGACCCGAACCCGGCGTTGACGGCCTGGTCCGCGGCGAGGTCGAGGTCGGCGTCGGGCAGCACCACCATGTGGTTCTTCGCGCCGCCCAACGCCTGAACGCGCTTGCCGTGCGCGGTGCCGGTCTCGTAGATGTAGCGGGCGATCGGGGTGGACCCGACGAAGCTGACCGCCTTGACGTCCGGGTGGGTGAGCAGCCCGTCGACGGCGACCTTGTCCCCGTTGAGCACGGTGAACACGCCGTCGGGCAGGCCGGCCTCGCGCCACAGCTCGGCCACCCACAACGCCGCCGAGGGCACCTTCTCCGAGGGCTTGAGCACGACCGTGTTGCCGGCCGCGATCGCGATCGGGAAGAACCACATCGGCACCATGGCCGGGAAGTTGAACGGGCTGATCACCGCGACCGGCCCGAGCGGCTGGCGCACCGAGTGCACGTCGACGCCGGTGGAGGCGTTCTCCGTCGCGCCGCCCTTGAGCAGATGCGGCATCCCGCAGGCGAACTCCACGGCCTCCTGGCCGCGCGCCACCTCACCCGCCGCATCGGAGAGCACCTTGCCGTGCTCGGCGGTGATCAACGCCGCCAGCTCGGGAGCCCTGGCGTTGAGCAGTTCCCGGAAGCGGAACAGCACCTGCGTGCGCTTGGTCAACGAGGTGTCCCGCCAGCGCGGGAACGCTGCGGTCGCGGCGGCGACGGCCTGCTCGACCTCCTCGGTGGAGGCGAACGGCACGCGGGCGGTGACCGCGCCGGTCGCCGGGTCGGTGACGTCGCCGTAGCGGCCGCTGGTGCCCGGCCGGGCCGATCCGCCGATCCAGTGCGTGAGCGTTGGCGGGGCGTCACCGGTCGACGCCTGGGCTGTGCTGTTCAGGGTGCTGGTCATGGGGTGTCCTTCACAGTGGATGGGGGCGGCCGTCAGGCCGGGGGCTGGGTGACCGGTCGGCGGTCCGAGCCGTAGTGCTTGTCGACGAGTGCGAGAGCCTTCTCGCGCTGCCGCACACTGATCTCCGTGGCGTGCTCCTCCCAGCCGAACACGCAGCTGGACAGGACGCCGTCGAAGCCGGTCGCGGCCAGAGCGGCGAAGACCTCGTCGAAGTCGACCTCGCCGCGGCCGATCTCGGCGTGCTGGTGCACCCGGACGGTGGAACCGGGCGGGTTGACGATGTAGCGCAGCCCGTTCGAGGCGGTGTGGTCGAGCGTGTCGGCCAGATGGACGTAGGCGAGCTTGTCGCCGGCGTCGCCGATGATGCCGGTGGCGTCGCCGCCCTGATGGAACGTGTGCGGCGTGCAGTACAGGAACTTGATCCAGTCCTGGTTGAGTCCGCGGACCAGGTTCACCGCGGCGTGACCGTCTTCGATGAAGTCGTCCGGATGGGGTTCGAGGACGAGGGTGACGCCCTCGGCCTCGAACACCGGGGCGAGCTCGTCGAGCGAGCGCAGGAACTGGCTCTCGGCGTGTTCGGGTGCCTCGGGACGGCCGTTGAACTCGGAGTTCATCACGGTCACGCCGAGGTCGACCGCCATCCGGATCGCCCGCTTCCACGCCCGCACGGCAGCCTGGCGCTCGTCCTCGCCGGGCCCGGACCAGCGCAGCACGGGCAGCACCGAGGCGATACCGACGCCGGCGGCCGCGGCGCGCTTGCGCAGCGCCGTCACGGTCGCGTCGTCGGCGCGCGGGTGCCGGAAGAACGGGATGAAGTCGTCCTTGGGCGAGAGCTCCATCCAGGAGTAGCCCATCCGCGCCACCACGTCCGGCAGGTCCAGCACGGAGTGCGTGGCGTAGAACATCTGCGGGTCCAGGGCGAGCTTCACGGGCGTGCCCCCAGCGTCACCTCGGTGCGACGGCCGGTGCGCACGGCCTGTACACCGGCTTCGCAGATCGCGACGGCGGCATAGCCGTCCCAGACGCCGGGGCCGTCGATCGTGCCGCGCGCGGCGGCGTCGACCCAGCGCTGCATCTGGGTGTCGTAGGCCTGCCCGAACCGGACCACGAAGTTCGGCGCGATCTCCCCGCCCCACCGGCCAGCCGCGCGGACCAGCAGGTTCTGGTCCAGCCCGATCGTCGCCATGCCGTGCTCACCGACGACCTCGGTGCGGACCTCGTAGGCCACCCCGGTACGGACGAACGACTCGATGTCGACGAGGCGCCCGGACTCGGTCTCGAACAGCACGAGCATCGGGTCCGCGGTCCCGGCCGGAGCGCTCGCCGTCGCGCCGGGCCGGAGCACGCTGACCGCCACGACCTCCTCCCCGAGCAGGAAGCGTGTCGAGTCGGCCTCGTGCACCACGGAGTCGGCCATGGCCATCTCCGAGGTGAAGAAGTCCGGCACCGCGGGGTTGCGGTGCACGCAGTGCATCATCAGCGGCGACCCGATCCCGCCGGAGGCGATCAACTCGCGGAGACCGGCGTACTCCGTGTCGAAGCGGCGCATGAAGCCGACCTGGATCAGCGACCGGCCCAGCTCCGCCTCGGCCTGCACGACGGCATAGGCGGTCGGCTCGTCCATCGTCAGCGGCTTCTCGCACAGCACCGGCTTACCGGCCTCGAGGCAGGCAAGGACCTGCTTCTCGTGCACGAAACCGGGGCTGGCCAGCACGATGGCGTCCACGTCGTCGGCGGAGATCGCAGCGAACGCGTCGGTCTCCACGCGGGCACCGGCCTGTCCGGCGATCTCGGCCGCCCGGTCCGGGTCGACATCGTTGACGACGGTGACGCGGGCGCCCCGCGTCCGTCGCGACAGCGAGTCCACGTGGAACGCGCCCATCTTCCCGACGCCGATCACGGCCACGCGAAGGTCGGTCCTGGTGTCGCTCATGGGTGAGCCTCCTTGCTCGGGTCGGCGCTCAGGAGCGCGGGCGGCCGATCTCGACGGCGCGGTTGCCGCAGCCGGCGAGGTAGGTGTGGGTGCGCTGCGCGATCGGCAGCGGGGTCTCCGGGGCGCAGGGGTACAGGTCCTGCTCGACGATCGCGAAGATGTCGGTGCCGAGGCCCTCCACCGCGGCGAGCAGCGGGCCCATCTCCGGCACGCCGAGCGGCGGCTCGACCATGACGCCACGGCGCACCGCCTCCGGGAACGTCAGGTCCTCGGCCTCCACCTGGGCGACGATCTCCGGATCGACCTGCTTGAGGTGCAGGTAACCGATCCGCTCGGGGAACCTGCGGATGAGCTCGAGGTTGTCTCCGCCGTAGTAGGACACGTGCCCGGTGTCCAGACAGAGGTTCACCCAGCGGGGATCGGTGTCGTTGCAGAACCGCTCGATGTCGCGCTGGTAGCCGACGTGGGAGTCGGCGTGGCTGTGGAACTGCACGTGCAGGCCGTACTCATCGAGGATCCGGCGGCCGAGCTCGTCCATCCCCCCGGTCAGGTTGCGCCACTGCTCCGGGGACAGCGCCGGGCTCTCCAGGGCCGCGCCCGTCTTGTGGTCGCGCCACGGCTCCGGGATGACGATGATGTGGCCGCCGCCGACCGCCTTGGTCAGCGCGGCGACGTCGGTGACCTGCTTCCAGACGTCCTCCCACGAGTCCGGTCGGTGCAGGTGCTCGAACACGGTTCCGGCCGAGACCTTGAGGCCGTGCTGCTCGAGCCGGTCGGACAGCTCGTTCGGGTCGGTCGGGAGGTAGCCGTACGGGCCGATCTCGATCCAGTCGTAGCCGGCGCCGGAGACCTCGGACAGGAACCGGTCGGCGGTGGTCTGGGCGTCGTCGGCGGGGAACCACACGCCCCAGGAGTCGGGTGCGGACCCGACACGGATCTTCGACGTCATCGTGCGTCTCCTCGGGTGTTCTCGGAGGGCGCCAGGAACGGGCGCTGGGTGGCCTTGTGCTTGTCGTAGGTGGTGCGGGCGGCGCGGGTGGTGTCGAGCGTCGCGATCTCCGAGACCGGGACGTCCCACCAGGACCGGGAGTCGGGCGCGCCGATCAACGGGTCGGTCTCGACGTGGATGACGCTGGCGTGCTTGTCGGCCTTGGCCGCGCCGACGGCGTCGGCGAACTCCTCCGCTGTGCGCACCCGCCGAACCGGCACCCCGAGCGACTCGGCGTTGGCGGCCAGGTCGACCGGGAGCCGATCGCCGTCGAGGCGTCCCGACGCTGCGCCGCGGTAGCGGTAGCGCGTTCCGAAGCGCTGCGAGCCGAGCTCTTCGGACAGCGCCCCGATCGAGGCGAATCCGTGGTTCTGCACGAGCACGGTGATCACCTTCAGTCCTTCCTGAACGGCGGTGACCAGCTCGGTCGCCATCATCAGGTAGGAGCCGTCGCCGACCATGACGAACACGTCGCGGTCCGGGCAGGCCATCGCCACGCCGAGCCCGCCGGCGACCTCGTAGCCCATGCAGGAGTAGCCGTACTCGACGTGGTAGCCCTTGGCGTCGCGGGTCTGCCACAGCTTGTGCAGGTCACCGGGCATCGAGCCGGCCGCGCAGACGACCACGTCGCGCGGGTCGGACAGCTCGTTCACCATCCCGATGACCTCGTTCTGCGTGAGCAGGCCGCCGGCCCCGGCCGCCGGGACCGGTGGGTGGTAGGCGGCACGGACGGTCTCGGCCCACTCGCCGTCCAGCGCGGTGTAGCGCTCGGCGTAGGACGGCTCGACCCGGTAGCCGCCCAGCGCCGCGGTGAGCGCCTCGAGGGTCTCGCGTGCGTCCGCGACGACCCCGACGCCGGCGTGCTTGATCGCGTCCAGGCCGGCCACGTTGACGTTGACGAACCGCACGCCGGCGTCCTGGAAGGCGGTCCGGCTGGCCGTGGTGAAGTCCGAGTAGCGGGTGCCGACGCCGATCACGACGTCGGCCTCGCGGGCGATCTCGTTGGCGGCGGTGGTGCCGGTGGAGCCGATCGCGCCCAGGCACTGGGGGTGATCGTGGGCGAGGGTGCCCTTGCCGGCCTGGCTCTGCCCGACCGGGATGCCGGTCGCCTCGCAGAACGCGGCCAGAGCGCCGGTGGCGCCCGAGTAGTGCACGCCGCCGCCGGCGACCACCAGTGGCCGCCGGGCGCTCCGGATCAGTTCCACCGCCCGGGACACCGCCGCGCGGTCGGGCAGCGGTCGGGCGATGTGCCAGGTGCGCTCCGCGAACAGCTCGATCGGCCAGTCGTGGGCCTGCGCCTGGACGTCCTGCGGGAAGCAGACGGTGACCGCACCGGTCTCCGCCGGGTCGGTGAGCACCCGCATCGCGCCGAGCAGCGCCGAGGGCAGCTGCTCGGGCCGCCACACCCGGTCGAAGTAGCGCGACACCGGTCGGAAGCAGTCGTTGACGGTGACATCGCCGGAGCCGGGCAGCTCCAGCTCCTGCAGCAGCGGCGACGCGGAGCGGTCGGCGAACGTGTCCGCGGGCAGCAACAGCACGGGTAGCCGGTTGATCGTGGCCAGGGCGGCTCCGGTGACCATGTTCGTCGCGCCCGGGCCGACGCTCGAGGACACCGCCCACATCTGGCGGCGGTCCTTCATCCGGGTGTACGCGGCGGCCGAATGGACCATGGCCTGCTCGTTGCGCCCCAGGACGTAGGGCAGGGCTCCCGGCTCGTCGATCTCGGCCTGCAGCAGCGCCTGACCGATGCCGGCGACGTTGCCGTGTCCGAAGATCCCGAAGCAGCCCGCGAACAGCTTCTGCCGCTCGCCGTCGCGCTCGGAGTACTGGACGGACAGGAACCGCACCGTCGCCTGCGCGACCGTCAGACGCACGGTCCCGTCGGACTGGTGGTCGGTCATCACTGCCCTCCGCCGGTGCTCGTTCCGCGTCCGCTGCTCTCGATGAGGCGAGCGTCGACGCTCTGGCCGGCCCAGGTGTCCCGGATCCACGCCTGCTCGGGGTGGTCGGTGATCTTCCAGGCGCGCTCCGGGCCGGGTCCGGCCATGACGTTGAGGTAGTACATGTCGTGCCCCGGCGCGGCCATGCACGGTCCGTGCCAGCCGAAGGGCACGAGCACGGTGTCGCGGTCGCGGACCTCGACCAGCACGTCGATGTCGCCGGCGGGCGAGGAACTTGTGCGGTGGTAGCCGATCCCGGGGGTGCCGTGCGGGGAGCCGGCGATCTCGAAGTAGTAGATCTCCTCGAGCTTCGACTCGTGCGCTCCGGCCTCGTCGTGCTTGTGCGCCGGGTAGGACGACCAGTTGCCGCTCGGGGTGAGCACCTCGCAGGCGATCAGCGAGGCGGTCTCGAAGGATCCGACGGTGCCGAAGTTGCGCACCTGGCGACTGCACTGCCCGGCACCGCGCAGCTCGACCGGCACGTCGACGCGCGGACCGTGGCGGAACGGCATCGACACGTCGGTACGGGCGCCGCAGAGTGCGAACCGGCCGCCGGCTCTCGAGGAGACGGTGACGTGGGCGTCGACCGGCAGGTAGGCGACGTCGGTCGGACCGGCGAAGACGTCCGTCCTGCCCTCGAGCGCGATCTCGTCCCGTCCGAGCGCAACCGTGGCTCCGCCGGTCAGCGGGACCAGGAACATCTCCTCCCCCGCCGTCGGCACGGTCCGCGACCCGCCCGCAGGCAGGGTGAATGTGCGCAGCGAGGAATGGGTCCAGCCCGCATCGGCCGGGGTGATCACCGTGTCGAAACCGTCTCGGGCGGCGGAGCCCGCAGGCAGGTGGAGCTCCTTGCCGCGGGTGCGGGTGGACGCGGTCATGCGGCGGCCTTCCGGGAC
Organism: Pseudonocardia sp.; assembly: GCA_030451825.1. Lineage (GTDB taxonomy): Bacteria > Actinomycetota > Actinomycetes > Mycobacteriales > Pseudonocardiaceae > Pseudonocardia. The sequence continues at coordinate 17,900 of JAKDNL010000063.1, forward strand.
GGGCGGACCAGGGACACTGCGGTGTCAACGGCGGCGGCGACGTCGTCGTCGGCCGGGTAGAGCAGCGAGCGGCCGACCACGAGGCCCCGGACCCCGGGCAGTGCCAGGGCGTCGCGCCAGGACGCGTAGGTGTCCTCGGGGCGGCCGGACGGATCGCCGCCGAGCAGCAATGTGGGCAGGGTGGTCGAGGCCATGACACGTGCCATGTCGTCGTCGATCACCGGCAGCTTCAGCCAGGTGTAGGCGCTGGACGCTCCGAGGCCCTGCGCGATGTGGACCGACTTGATGACGGCCTCCGGCGACAGGTCGTTGACCACCCGCCCGTCGACCCGTCGCGACAGGAACGGCTCGAGCATCGCCACCACGCCGGCGCGGTTCAGGTCGGTCACGACCCGGCCCTGCGTCTCCAGCGTGGCGACCGTGCCGGGGTCGTCGAGGTCGATCCGGGTGAGCATCTTCGCGGCGTCGAAGCGGGCGGCGACCGTGCCGTCCACGTCGTAGCCGGTCATCCGGTCGTCCATCTCGAACACCGAGCCGGCCAGGCCGCCGCGGTTCATCGACGACACCACGACCTTGTCCTCCAGCGCACCGAGCAGGAGCAGGTCCTCGAGGATGTCGGCGGTGCCCAGCACACCGTCCACGCCCGGCCTGTCCAGGGCGGTGACCAGGCGATCCAGCAGCTCACCGCGGTCGGCCATCGCATCCACGCGGCCGCGCACCGACAGCGCCCCGCGGGCGGGGTGGTCGGCGGCGACGAGCATGAGCCGGCCGTCGGCGGGCACGAAGGGACGGCGGCGACGTGCGGCGAGCAGTGCGGCCACACGACCGGGGTCGTGTGCGCGGATGTCGCGGAGGTCGTCGTGGCCGGATGCGAACCCGGCGCCGGCGGAGGGCACGGAGGTCACCTCGTCTCGTTCGGGTCGGTGCCGGCGAGCAGGGCATCGATCTCGGCGGGTGTGGGCATGGCGGTCGAGCACTCCAGGCGGGAGGCGACGATCGCGCCGGCGGCGTTGGCGCGGCTCAGGACCACGTCCAGTGGCCAGCCTGCGAGCAGGCCGTGGGCGAGCGAGCCGCCGAAGCTGTCGCCCGCGCCGAGACCGTTCTTCGGCACGACGGGAATCGGCGGGGAGATCACGCGCTCGGTGCGCGTCTTGGCCAGTACGCCCTTGGGGCCCTGCTTCACGACGGACAGCCGGACGCCCGCGTCGAGCAGGGCGTCGGCGGCGCGGTCCGGGTTGGTCTCGCCGACCGCGACCTCACACTCCTCGCGGTTGCCCACGGCGACCGTGACCTGCCCGAGGACCTTCTGCACCTCGGCGGTTGCCGACGCGGCGTCGGCCCAGAACATCGGGCGGTAGTCCAGGTCCAGCACGGTCTCCCCGCCAGTACGGGCGGCGAGCGCCTCGTGGTGCGCGGAGCGGGACGGCTCCTCCGAGAGCCCGCTCACCGACAGCCACAGCAGGTCCGCGTCCGCGATCGCATCGCGGTCCAGGTCGGACGCGCTGACCTGCAGGTCCGGTGCGGTCGGCTTGCGGTAGAAGTACAGCGGGAAGTCGTCCGGCGGGAAGATCTCGCAGAACGTGACCGGAGTCGGGTACTCGGCGCTGGTCACCACGTGCCGGTCGTCGACCCCCAGCTCGCGCAGCTCCCGGCGGACGTACCGCCCGAAGGGGTCGTCGCCGACCCCGGTGATGATCGCGGTTCGCCTGCCGAGCCGGGCGGCGGCGACCGCGACGTTGGCCGTCGTGCCGCCGAGGAACTTGCCGAACGAGGTCACGTCCTCGAGGCCGACACCGATCTGCAGCGGATAGATGTCGACGCCGGCCCGACCGAAGGTCAGGACCTCGGCCGGGGCCCCACCAGGAGCCTGCGGGCGGCGGGGGCGCCGGTCGGGATCGTTCATGGTCCTCGGTGACCTCTCGGCAGGGGTGCAACGACGCCGGTAACGGTAGGCAGCGACCGCGTCGGCCGTCAAGACTTTGTATAGACATAATTACAAGAGATGAGCAGTGCACTAGGGTCGGCCCATGGCCACGCGATCAGATGCCGTCGAGCTCGACGTGCGGCTCGACCGGACCAGTCCGGTGCCGCTGTACCACCAGCTCGCGCAGGCCATCGAGAACGCCATCGACTCCGGCGGACTCCGGCCCGGCGACCGGATCGAGAACGAGGTGTCGCTGACCGAGCGGCTCGGACTCGCGCGGCCCACCGCCCGCCAAGCGATCCAGGAACTGGTCCGCAAAGGACTGCTCGTCCGCCGACGGGGGCTCGGCACCCAGGTCGTACGGCCGGCCATCCACCGCGACGTTCGACTCTCGAGCCTCTACGACGACCTCGTGCAGTCCGGCCGGCAGCCACTGACCCAGGTGCTCGAGCACACCGACTGCACTCCCGCTTCGGCCGGGCTGCCGGCTCTGCTGGATCACCTGGCTGCGGACGAGCCGTTGCAGCTGATCCGCCGATTGAGGTATGCCGACGACGAACCCCTGGCCATCATGACGAACTACCTGCCGGCCCGGTTCACCCTCACCGACGACGCGCTCGCCGACCGGAGCCTGTACGACCTGCTGCGCGAACAGGGCGCACAGATCGCCATCGCGCATCAGACGATCGGCGCCCGACTCGCCGAAGTCGAGGAGGCCCGTCTACTCGGGACTCCCCGACCGGCCGCGTGCGTCACCGCGGAGCGGATCGTCTACGACGACGCCGGCAAGCTGGTCGAGCTGGGCCGACACATCTACCGGTCCGACCGCTACACCGTGCAGAACTCGCTCGTCGTGTAACCGGCGATCAGCCGGTCGTATTCAGTGTCGTCGTGGGAGGTGGGCAGGCCCGCCATTCTGCTGTTGGACTTGGCAGGTACCCCGACCTGGGCCATCGAGCAGATTGAGGTGCCCCGTTGTTCACGGACCGCGCAGCTCACCAAAAGGCACCGCGACCTGCTCGTCAGGGTCGTAGTCCTCAAGCACGTTGCCTCCTGAT
>JAKDNL010000554.1 GCA_030451825.1 Pseudonocardia sp.
GCGGTCGCGGCAGAGCGGTGCTGAGCCGTCGGTACCCTTCGCGCAGCCAGGTGCAAATCAGGCGCACTTCTGTGCAGATCTGTGCAGGTTTCTGCGCCAGGTTGCACCTCGACCGCCGAGCCGGAGAGCCCCGCCCGTGCACCTGAAGAGCCTCACGATGAAGGGCTTCAAGTCCTTCGCCTCGTCCACCACGCTGCGCCTGGAACCGGGCATCACGTGCGTCGTCGGGCCGAACGGCTCGGGCAAGTCCAACGTCGTGGACGCGATCAGCTGGGTGCTCGGCGAGCAGGGGGCCAAGGCGCTGCGCGGCGGAAAGATGGAGGACGTCATCTTCGCCGGGACGTCCGGGCGGGCGCCGCTGGGCCGGGCCGAGGTCGTGCTGACGATCGACAACTCCGACGGCGCGCTGCCGATCGACTACTCCGAGGTCTCGGTGACCCGGCGGATGTTCCGTGACGGCGCGGGCGAGTACGAGATCAACGGTTCGCGCGCACGGCTGCTCGACGTCCAGGAGCTGCTCAGCGACTCCGGCATCGGCCGGGAGATGCACGTCGTGGTCGGGCAAGGGCAGCTGGACTCGGTGCTGGCGTCCAAGCCGGAGGACCGCCGCGCCTACATCGAGGAGGCCGCGGGCGTCCTCAAGCACCGCAAGCGCAAGGAGAAGGCGCTGCGGAAGCTGGATGCGATGCAGGCCAACCTCACCCGGCTGACCGACCTCACCGCGGAGCTGCGCCGCGCGCTCAAGCCGCTCGGGCGCCAGGCCGAGATCGCCCGCAAGGCCCAGGTCGTGCAGTCCGACCTGCGCGACGGTCGGCTGCGCCTGGCCGCCGACGACCTGGTCACGCTGCGTGACTCGATCGCGCGGGAGGAGGCCGACGAGCAGGGCGCCCGCGCCCGGCGCGCGGAGACCGAGGAGCAGCTGAGCACCGCCCGGGAACGTCAGGACGAGCTCGAGCGCGCCCTGGCCGCGGACGCCCCGCGCCTGGCCGCGGCGCAGGACACCTGGTACCAGCTCTCCGCGTTGGCCGAACGGCTGCGCGGCACCGTCCGCCTCGCCCAGGAGCGGGCCCGGCACCTCGGCGAGGCCGGGGCCGAGCGCACCCCGGGCCGGGACCCGGACGAGACCGACGCCGAGGCCGATGCCGTCGCCGAGCAGGAGGCCGAGCTCGTCGAGGGGGTCGCGCAGGCGCGGCGCCAGCTCGAGGAGGTGGTCGCGGAGAAGGCCGAACGGGAGCGCACGCTGGCCGCGGCCGAGCGCGAGCACATGGCCGCGGTCCGGGCCATCGCCGACCGCAAGGCCGGGATCGCGACGCTGGCCGGCAAGGCCGACGCGCTGCGCAGCGGCGCCGCGGCCACCGCGGAGGAGATCGAACGGCTCTCCGAGGCCCTGGCCGAGGCCGGGGTCCGCACCGAGGAGGCCGTCGCCGAGCTGGAGAACACCCGCGAACAGCTGGGTGTCGAGGGCCCGGCCGACCGCGGCACCGGCACCGACGAGCTGGCCGACCGCGTCGAGCAGGCCGCCGCCGCGCACCGCAGCGCCCGGGAGCGGGTCGCCGAGCTGGCCGGGCAGGAGCGCGACGCCGAGCAGCGGCGCGCGCACTGGCGGGCCCGGGTGGACGCGCTGGCGGCCGGGCTGGTCCGCAAGGACGGCTCCGGTGCCCTGCTCGACGACTCCGGTGAGCACGTCCTGGGCGCCGTGGCCGAGCTGGTCACCGTCGAGCCGCACGCGCGTGCCGCGATCGCCGCGGTGCTCGGTGAGGTGGCCGAGGGTGTTGCCGTGGCGTCGGTGCCGGGCGCGTCGCAGGCGTTGCGGGCACTGCGCGAGCGCGACGCCGGACGGGCGTCGCTGCTGGTCGGCGGAGCCGATGCGGCCGCACCCGCCGGTGCGCCGCCGGCCGGTCGGTGGGCGTCGTCGGTGGTGTCGGCGTCGGCCCCGCTGTCCGGGGCGCTGACCGCGCTGCTGCGCGACGTCGTCGTCGTGGACTCCCTCGACGACGCGGCCCGGGTGGTCACGCAGCGCCCGGAGCTGACCGCCGTCACGACCGACGGCGACGTGCTCGGCGCGCACCGGGCGCACGGCGGATCCGGCTCCGGGTCGGGAGCGCTGGAGCTGCAGGCCTCGGTGGACGACGCGACGGCCGCGCGCGCCGCCGTCGACGACGAGCTGGCCCGGCTGGGGCCCACGCTGGAGGGTGCCCGGGACGGGGAGAAGGCCCGCGCCGCCGACCTGGAGGCCGCCCGCGCAGCGGCGACCGAGGCCGACCGCCGCCGTGCCGCGGCCGGGGCCCAGCTCGGGCGCCTCGAACAGGTCGTGGCCTCGGCGAAGGCGGAGGCGCAGCGGTTGCAGCAGCGACGCGACGCCGTCGAGTCCCGCCGGTCGGACTCGCTGCTCGCGCTGGAGGCCGCCGAGCACCAGCTCTCGCTGGCCGAGGACGTGCCCTCCGACGACGAGCCGGACACCGAGCTGCGCGACACCGCCGCCGAGCACGTCGACCGGGTCCGTTCGGAAGAGGTCGAGCAGCGGCTCGCGCTGCGCACTGCGGAGGAGCGCGCCCGAGCGATCACCGGGCGGTCCGACGCGCTGCGCCGGCAGGCGAGCGCCGAGCGTCAGGCCCGGGCCCGGCATGCCGCCGCCCGCGCCGAGCGCGAGCGCGGCGCGGAGGTCGCGGCACTCGTCGTCGAGGCGGGGACGACGGCGACCGAGCGGATCGAGGAGTCCCTCGCCGCGGCCGCGGCCGAGCGCGACTCCGTGCAGAACGCGCGTGCCGAGCGGGAGCGCGCCTACGCCGAGTCGCGGGAGACCACGACGAAACTGACCGCCCTGCTGGAGAAGCTCACCGACTCCGTGCACCGCGACGAGGTGGCGCGCGCCGAGTCCCGGATGCGCCTCGAACAGCTCACCGAGAAGGTGCTGGCCGACCACGGCATCGGGGTCGACGACCTGATCGGCGAGTACGGCCCCGAGGTGCCGGTGCCGCCCTCGGACGCGGAGACGGCCGAGTACTCCGCGGCCAAGGAACGCGGTGAGGACGTCACCGTGCCGCCGCCGATGCCCTACGACCGCGCCACCCAGGAAAGGCGGGTGCGCCGCGCGGAGAAGGACATGTCGCTGCTGGGCAAGGTCAACCCGCTCGCGCTGGAGGAGTTCGCCGCCCAGGAGGAGCGCTACAAGTTCCTCTCCACCCAGCTCGAGGACCTCAAGAACACCCGTCGCGACCTGCTCACCGTGGTGCGCGAGGTGGACGACAAGATCCTCGAAGTGTTCACCACGGCCTTCCAGGACGTGGCCCGCGAGTTCGAGATCGTGTTCTCCACGCTGTTCCCCGGTGGCGAGGGCAAGCTGGTGCTCACCGACCCCGACGACATGCTCACCACCGGCATCGAGGTGGAGGCCCGCCCGCCCGGCAAGAAGGTCAAACGGCTCTCGCTGCTCTCCGGCGGGGAGCGCTCGCTGACCGCGATGGCGCTGCTGGTGGCCATCTTCCGGGCCCGGCCCTCGCCGTTCTACGTGCTCGACGAGATCGAGGCCGCGCTCGACGACGTCAACCTGCGGCGGCTGATCAGCCTGATGGAGGAGCTGCGCGAGGCCAGCCAGCTCATCGTCATCACCCACCAGAAGCCGACGATGGAAGTCGCGGACGCGCTCTACGGCGTCGCCATGCGCGGCGACGGCATCACCACGGTCATCTCGCAGCGCCTGCGCCCGGCCTCCTGACCCCCAACCGGCCGTGCGCGCGTGGCGGGCAGACCGGCGTTGCCGGGGCGTGGCAGGGTGGCCGGGTGAGCACGCAGACCCTCTGGATCATCGTCGCGGTCGTCGTCGCGGTGTTGCTGATCGCCGTCGCACTGGGGCTGGTGATCGGCAAGCGTCGCCGGATCAGCCTGCGCGAGCGCGACGAACAGGACAGCGTCGAGACCGGTGAGAAGGCGCCGCCCAAGGGCGGCACCTACCAGGCCGGGGGAGGGTTCAACTTCGCCTCCGGGACGGCGACCGCGCCCGAGCGGCCGACGCCCCCGGCCCCGGAGGACGCCCCGCCGAAGGACACGGGGCCGAAGGGTTCCGACGGCGGTGCGGCCGGGCGGGGTGCGGCCGTGGCCGGCGCCGCGGGTGCCGCGGCCGCCGGTGCGGCCGTCGCCGGGAGCGCCGCCACCGCGCCGGAGGACGAGCGCACCCCCGACGCCACCGCCACCCCCGACGCCACGGACACCACCGACGTCGTCCACACCACCGACGTCGTCGACACCGCCGACGACGTGCGCACGCCGCCGCGCGGCATGTCGATCCCGGACGGCGCGACCGAGGCCCGCACGCCCCCGTCGGGCATCTCCGTGGTCGACGCACCGACCCCGCCGCAGGGGACGCCGGTCATCCCGAACAGCCCGGTGATCGACACCCGGGAGGCGAGCAAGGACCCGGCCACCCAGCAGATCGACAC
>JAKDNL010000064.1 GCA_030451825.1 Pseudonocardia sp.
CCCTGCCCGGCGATGTCGGGTGCGGAGCCGTGCACCGGCTCGAACATCGACGGGTAGTCGCGCTCCGGGTTCAGGTTCCCGGACGGGGCGATGCCGATCGACCCGGCGACGGCGGCGGCCAGGTCGGACAGGATGTCCCCGAACAGGTTCGAGGCCAGGATGACGTCGAAACGCGACGGGTCCAGCACGACCTTCGCGGCCAAGGCGTCGATGTGCTCGAAGCGCCACTTCACGCCGGCGAATCCGGCAGCGCGCTCGGTGACGACCTCGTCCCAGAACGGCATCGTGTGCACGATCCCGTTCGACTTCGTCGCCGACGTGAGGTTCCCGTGCCGGCGGGTCGCGAGGTCGAACGCGTAGTCGGCGATCCGGGTGATCCCGGTGCGGGTGAACACGGCCTCCTGCAGCGCCAGCTCGCCCGCCGTCCCGCGACCGAACCGGCCGCCGACCTCGGAGTACTCGCCCTCGGAGTTCTCCCGGACCACGACGAAGTCGACGCCGCCGTCGGTGTCGCCGGGCTTCGCCGCGCGCAGCGGCCCGGGGACGCCTTCGAACACGGTGATCGGGCGCAGGTTGACGTACTGGGCGAACTCGCGGCGGATCGGGATCAGCAGCTGCCACAGCGAGACGTGGTCCGGCACACCCTTCCAGCCGATGGCGCCGAGCAGGATCGCGTCGTGACCGCGGATCCGGTCCAGGCCGTCGGCGGGCATCATCGAGCCCTCGGCGGCGTAGCGCTCGCACGACCAGTCGAACTCGTCATAGGTGAACGTGATGCCGTGACGTCGCCCGATCGCGTCCAGGACGGCGGTGGCGGGTGGGATCACCTCGCGGCCGATCCCGTCGCCGGGGATGAGGGCGATGTGCTGTGCGGTCGTCATGATCCCAGTTCACCGCGTGCGGTCGGGCTCCGCCACGTCGGGTTCCACCAGGTGACAATCGGTCGATCGGGAGCGGCGGGCGGACAGCACCACGGCCAGACACAGCACGAGGAGCCCGCACAGCGGCACCACGATCAGCCCCACCCGCAGGCTGATCGTGTCCGCCACGACGCCGACCACCGGCGGCGAGACCAGGAATCCGACCCGCATCAGCCAGGTGACCAGCGTCAGGCCGGTCCCCGGCGGCAGACCGGGCACCTCGTCCGCGGCGGTCATCGCGCCCGGGACGAGCGTGGCGACGCCGAACCCGGCGACACCGAACCCGGCGATCGTGCCGAGCACCGAGGGGAACGCCAGCGCCAGGCCCATCCCGGCGGCGACGAGCAGTCCGCCGCCGCGGGCCATCGCGCGCTGGCCGAACCGGTCCACCATCCGGTCCCCGAGCAGCCGGCCGAGGAACTGGAACCCCTGCAGCGCCACGAAGCCCAGCCCGGCCACCGCCGCGACCGCACCGAGCGAGCCCTGCAGGTAGATCGCCGCCCAGGTCGACCCGGAGTCCTCGACGAGCGTGCCGGAGTTCGCGACCAGGCCGAACGCGAGGATCAGTACGAGCACCCGCGGGGAGAGCCCGGACCAGGGCCGTCGCCCGGCCGGGGCCGGTCCGGTGCGTTCGCCGTCCTCCGGCCCGGACAGCAGCAGCGGGTAGACCGCCACCGCGACCACCACCGAGATCACCGACGACACACCCAGGTGCACCGGTAGCGGGATCGCCAGGCCCGCCGCGGCCGAACCCATCAGGCCACCGAGCACCGCGCCGATGCTCCACGCCGCGTGGAACGAGTTCAGGATCGAGCGCCGGTAGCGGCGTTGCACGCGCAGACCGTGCGCGTTCTGCGCGACGTCGACGATCGCGTCCGCGGCCCCGGCCAGGAACATCGCCGCGGTGAGCAGCGCCCACGTCGGTGACACCGCGACCAGCACGATCCCGAGCCCGATCGCCGCCATCCCGAACGTCGCCACCCGCGAGGACCGGAAGCGCGTCACCAGCGCCCCGGCGGCGAGCCCGGCGAGCAGCGCCCCGAGCGGGAACGCGGCGACCGCGACCCCCATCGCGGTGTTCGACAGGCCCAGCGAGTCCTTGATCTGGGGGTAGCGGGGGAGCAGGTTCGCGAACACCAGGCCGTTGGTGAGGAACACCAGGGCGACACCGACCCGGGCCCGCCGCTCCGCGCGTCCGGGTCCGGCCGTCGCCGTAGTTTGTTCCGTCACGGAACTAGCATGCACGACGCGCCGGGCCGGCGTCGACGCGGCCGGCGCCCGAATACTGGAGCGCCCGAGTGCCGGAGCCGGTCAGCGGTCGCGCGCGGCGGTGATCCGCCCGGAGATCTGCCTGGCCCGGGACAGGCCCTGATAGGCGCTCGAGCGGGCGCCGTCGCGCAGGGCGCGGATCCGGGTCCGCCGGGACCGGCCGGCCGTGCACCAGGTGAGCAGCGACCGTCCCCAGGGGTCGCGGGCGAGCGCGCTCGTCCCGGCCTCCCGGGCCACCATCGACCAGCGGTCCCCGATGTCGTCGAACCCGTCGCGGTAGGCGAACACGGCCGGCCGGATCCAGGCCATGCCGGGGTGCAGGCGGGTCATCCTGGGCGCGTACTCGGCGATCACCTTGTCCAGGCACTCGAAGCGCGCACCGCGGTTGGAGCTGATGCACCCGGTGCGCATCAGGCGCATGTCGAGCAGGTAGCGCCGGGTGCCCCAGAGCAACGGAGTGGTCGACGACGACGCGATCCGCAGCCACATCTCGAAGTCGACGGCGCTGGCCAGCGTCGTGTCGAACACGCCGACCTCGTCGAAGCAGCTGCGGCGGATCAGCAGCGAGCTGCCGTTGTGCGGGGGGTTGTTCTCGACCAGCAGCCGGTCCAGGTCGCAGCGACCGGTCGGCTGCCAGCGCAGCGCCACGACCTGCCCGCTCTCGAGCATGACCCGTGTGTGGCAGTAGACGATCCCGACCTCGGGCGGCGCCTCGTGCATCACCGTGAGCATGTGGCGCAGGAAGTCCGGGTGCCAGCGGTCGTCGCCGTCGAGGAACGCGACGAACGGGGCCGAGGTCTGCTCCAGCGCCAGGTTGCGCGCGGCGCCGGAGCCGCCGTTCGGGGCGGAGATCAGCCGGACGCGCGGGTCGAGCGCGGCCCGGGACCGCACGACATCGGCCGTGTCGTCGGTCGAGCCGTCGTCGACGACGAGATACTCGAAGCGCGTCTGGGTCTGGGCCAGAACGGAATCAATGGCATCACCGATCCACGGACCCACATTGTAGGCCGGAGTGATCACCGAAACGAGAGCGGATTCATCCCCCACGGCGGGAACGTTAGCAAGCGACCAATGGGGTGGCCGGGTCGGGCTGCACACGAACGGGCGAGGGGGTCGCGGATTGCGTCGAGCGGACAGCTCCGCGCCGCCAGTGGTCTGTCCGGGTGGGTGCCTCCGTGGCAGATGAGCGACATGATGATCCACAGTGAGCCGAACGGACGACGAAAGCAGTGATCGACTTCGGGTCGGGAGGCTCGGGCTCCTCGCCCACACGGCTGCACTATCGTTCGGCGAATGTCGTTCCCGGCTCGGGTGATGATCTCCCGACGACTGCGGTTTCTGCCACGTCGCCTGTTCGCGATGGCGCATCACGCGTTATTCCAGGGCGAGCTGACGACGTTTCGGCGTCCGCGGACCTACGCCCAGATGCTGGCGAAGAAGAATCTGGCTGAACAGCCTGCACTGGTCCACCTGACCGCGGACAAATACGCAGTGCGCGCACACGTCGCGGAGCGGGTCGGTGAGCGGCATCTGATCCCGCTGCTGCAGGTGGTGGCGCGGGCGCAGGACCTCGACCTGGCGTCCCTCGATGAGCCCTACGTGGTCAAGGGCGCGCACGGCTGCGACATGACGATCCTGGTCCGCGAGCCGGCCTCGGCCGACCACGCCGCGATCCGGTCCACCGTCGCCGGATGGCTCGACACCGACTTCTACCGGCACGGCTGGCGGGAGGCGCCCTACCGCGGGCTGCCGCGCCGCGTCGTCGTCGAGCGGTTCATCGGCGACGGGACGGCCCCGCCGGCGGACTACAAGTTCTTCATGTTCCACGGCGAGCCCGCGATGGTCGTGGTCGACCAGGACCGCTTCACCGACCACACCTCGACGATGCTGCATCCGGACTGGTGCGAGTACGCGATCTCCGGGCGGTTCGCCCAGGTCGCACTCCCGGAGAAGCCGGCAGCCTACGACGAGATGATCGACATCGCGCGCAGGCTCAGCGCGGACTTCAGCTTCGCCCGGGTCGACCTCTACGACGTCGACGGGCACGTCTACTTCGGGGAGATCACGCACAACCCGGGCGGCGGACTGGTCCGGCTGCAGCCGCGCGAGTTCGACCGCGCACTCGGTGACCTGTGGCGCCACGGCACCCCGATCCCGGAGCGCTTCGTACGCCGCCCGGTCGCCTGAGCCCCGGACCGGTCCGGCTCCGGACCGGGTTCGTGGCGTGTCTGATGGCCGGGCTGACACCTCGAAGATCGCCGCAACCGGAGCAGAGGCGACAGATCTGTCGCGTTCCTGCCGGTTGTGGTGATCACCGTGCGGGACGCGCGGTCGGTGCAACGTCCAGCAGGAGGGGTACGTACCGGGCCGGGAGGCGATGTTCGGGCTGATGTCCGACGTCGTGGACCGGCTCGGCGCCGCACCAGGACGGCTGCTGGACCTCGCGTGCGGGCCCGGGTCGCTCGCCCGCCGGGCGGTGCGCCGGTTCCCGGGCGCCGAGGTCGTCGGCGTCGACTTCGACCCGGTCATGCTCGAGCTCGCCCGGCGCACCACCGTTGACGCTCGGCCAGTGGGACTCGGCACTGCGCGGGGCCGGGTTCGCCGAGGGTCGGCACCATGACCCAGCTGCTGGACCGGCGGATGCTCGTGGCCGTCCGATGACGCCGGGGGACCGCCCGGCCGGCCGCTGCGCTGGCCGGTGCCCTCGGAATCGCGGGCCGGGGCCGGTCAGGCCGCGAGCGGTGCGGGACGGTCCGGGCGCAGCCAGCGCAGGACCTTGGGCCCGAGCGCCACGGCGAGCACGAGCTCCACCGCGAGCCAGGACCAGCCGACCGCGTCGAGCCCGAGCGTCCCGGACAGCGCGATCGTGCCGCCGAGCATCAGCACCGCGTGCACGAACTGCAGCACGGCCAGCGGCCCGGTCCGGTTCTGCAGCCGCGACATCGTCATGTAGAGCGTGACGACGACCCGGGGGAACATCGAGATCATCAGCAGCACCAGCAGCCAGGTGGCGTTCTGGCGGTACTCGGTGCCGTAGAGCTGCAGCAGCAGCGGCGCGGCCAGCGCGATCAGCACGGAGCCGGGCAGCACGGTCACCGCGATCCGTTTCAGGATCGAGGCGGCGAACCGGTGCGCCTGCGCCTCGTCCCGTGCGCCCTCCACCACCAGCGACGACGTGATCGAGCTCTGCAGCAGGTTCATCGCGATGAACACGGTCTGCGCGGGCAGCAGGAACGCCGCCTGCTCGGGCCCGAGCAGGTGCACGACCAGGACCGGCAGGAACGACGAGGTGGCCTGGTTGAACACCTGGCCGGTGTAGTCGCCCGCCATGTAGCGGGTCAGCGTGCGCCGGTCCGGGACGTCCTGGTCCGAGGCCGTCTCGGCGGTGTGCCGGGGCAGGATCCGCCGGAAGATCAGGATGCTGAACGGGACCAGCAGGGCGATCACCGGCAGCGTCCAGGACGTGAACACGCCGTCGGCCAGCGAGGTCTGCGCCACCACGACCAGCAGGACCAGTTTCACGACGCCGTAGACGGCGTTCTCCAGCACGATCCACATCGCAGACCGGAGCCCGGTCAGCGCCGAGTCCTGCAGGTTGAACAGCGACCAGGCGGCGGTGGAGACGACGAACCAGGCGCCGAACCCGGCCGAGACGTAGAGCGGGTCGCCGGGGTCACGCAGGACGTGGCAGTAGACCATCACCAGCGTCGCGCCGAGGACGGCGACCAGGGTCGATATCCCGTAGGCCCGCCGGACCAGTGCCGTCGACGACGTCCCGCCGCGCGGCAGGAACCGGATCAGCGCCTGCCCGAAGTTGAGCTGCGTCAGCACCGACACCAGCATCATCAGCGAGACCAGGGCGCTGCCGCGGCCGACCTCGTCGGTGTCGAACGTGCGCGCGGCGAAGATCCAGTAGAGGAGGCCGAACCCCGAGTTGATGACGGTGTTCAGCATCAGGGCGTAGGCGTTGCGGTAGAGCGGGACGTCCATCTCCGCGCGCAGCGCGCGGACCTTCCCGGCGACCGTGCCGGAGAGTCCGGGGCCCGACGGTCCGGAGCCGGCCGGACTCACGACGTCGTCGGCGGGCCGGGTGTACCGGGCAGGCTGGCCGGGACGTCGTGCAGCACCCGCCCGACGCCGACCCAGTCGAACCCGGCGCGGCGCAGCACGGCCGGGTCGAGCAGGTTGCGCGTGTCGACGACGGTCCGCCGCGCCACGATGGTCGCCAGCGCGGACCAGTCCAGGGTGCGGAACTCGGGCCAGTCGGTGAGCACGACGACGGCGTCGGCGCCCTCGGCGGCCTTCTCCGGGGAGTCGACGGTCTCGAGCAGGCTGGACTCGATCGGCGTCGTCGCGGCCGGGATGCCCGGGTCGTAGCCGACCAGGTCCGCGCCGGCCTGGCGCAACAGCGCGGCGACAGCGAGGGCGGGGGAGTCACGCAGGTCGTCCGTGCCGGCCTTGAACGTCAGGCCGAACAGCGCGATCCGCCGCCGGGTCACCGAGCCGCGCTTGCTGCCGGTGATCGCCACCCGGACCTTGTCCACCATCCGCTGGAACTGGCGGGTGTTGGTGTCGATCGTGGCGCGCAGCAGCCGGAACTCGAAGTCCGCCGAGTCGGCGACCTGCAGCAGCGCGTGCACGTCCTTGGGCAGGCAGGACCCGCCCCAGCCGGGCCCGGGGTTGAGGAAGGCCTGGCCGATCCGCCGGTCGTGGCCCATCCCCTCGGTGACGTCGGCGACGTCGGCGTCGAGCCGCTCGCACAGCTCGGCCAGGGCGTTGACGTAGGACAGCTTCATGGCCAGGAAGCAGTTCGCCGCATACTTGATCATCTCGGCGCTGGCCGCGTCGGTGAGCACGGTCGGTGCGCCGAGGCGGGCGTAGAGCGTCGCGACCCGTTCGGCCGCGTCCTGCGAGACGTTGGACCCGACGACGATCCGGTCCGGGTTGAGGAAGTCGTGCACCGCGGTGCCCTCGCGCAGGAACTCCGGGTTGCTGACGACGGCGACGTCCTCGCGTCCGAGCAGCTCGGACGTGCGGTCCGCGGTGCCCACCGGCACCGTCGACTTGTTGACGACCACGCAGCCGGCCGGGAGCACGGCGCGGGTCTCCTCGAGGACCGACTCCACCGCGGCCAGGTCGGCGACCCCGCCCACCCCCATCGGGGTCGGCACGCAGAGGAACACCACCTCGGCGGGCTGCGAGCGGGCGGCGAACTCGGCGATCGCGGCGGCCGCGCCGACGACGAACGTCAGGCGTCCGGCGGCGAGCCCCTCGCGGACCAGCTCGGCCAGGCCCGGCTCGTGGATGGCGACCTCGCCCGCGGTGAGGCGGGCGACCTTGGCCTCGTCGATGTCGGCGCAGACCACTCGGTGTCCGAGGGACGCGAGGCACGCACCGGTCGTCAGACCGACGTACCCGGTGCCGATGACGGCGACGCTGCGGGCGAACACGGCGCCGACGCTATCCCGGCGGCCCGTTCCGGAGGCTGCCGGGTCGTGGGGCCCCCGGATCCGTGGGCCCGGGTCCGTCGGCCCGATCCGTGGCGGATCTACGCCTGTGCCCGGCCAGGGAGCCGCTGCGTTACGGTCCCTCCGCTCGGATGTGACGGCGAACCGGAGGGGCGTCTCGTGCGAATCGCGTGCGTCGGTGGTGGTCCGACGGGCCTGTACCTGGCGATCCTGGCCCGCCTGCGTTCCGGCGGCCGGGACGAGGTCACGGTCCTGGAGCGGAACGAGCCCGGACGCACGCACGGGTTCGGTGTCACCTTCGGTGAGGACCTGCTCGACGACCTGTTCCGCACCGACCCGGAGGGGGCACCCGCGCTGCGGGCCGCGTCCCGGTTGTGGTGTCAGCAGACCGTGCGGATCGGCGAGCACCGGCCGGTGCACCTGGGCGGCAAGTACGGCTACAGCATGGGCCGGGTGCGGATGCTCGACCTGCTGGCACGGCGGGCCGAGGAGCTCGGGGTGCAGCTGCGCCACGGCGTCACCGTCGGGGCGCGCGAGGAGATCGACGCCGACGTCGTCGTGGCAGCCGACGGCGCCGGTAGCCGGCTGCGCACGGCCCGCGCCGAGCACTTCGGGACCGCCGTCGAGCCGGGGGCGAACCGGTATCTGTGGCTCGGCACCGACCGCTGCGTGGACGCGTTCTCGTTCGCGTTCGAGCGCACCCCGGCCGGGTGGGTCTGGTTCTACGCCTACCCCTCGACCGACGGGGCCGGCACCTGCATCGTCGAGTGCTCGCCGGAGACCTGGTCCGGGCTCGGGCTGGACACGCTCCCGGCCGGTGACGGGCTGGCGCGGCTGGAGTCGGTGTTCGCCGACGCCCTCGACGGGCACCGGCTGCTGACGCCGCAGGGCGGCCTGGGGGAGCAGCCGTGGCTGCGCTTCCGCGAGGTGCGCAACCGGACCTGGCGCGACGGCGACCTGGTGCTGGCCGGCGACGCCGCGCACACGACCCACTTCGGCATCGGCTCCGGCACCGTGCTCGCGGTGCAGGACGCGGTGGCACTGGCCGACGCGCTCTACGGCCGGATCCCCGGGGATCCCTCCGGCGCGGACGGGATCCGGGCGGCGCTGGCCGCCTACGACGCGCGCCGGCGGGCGGTGCTCGGGCCGGTGCAGGACATGGCCCGGCGCAACATGGAGTGGTTCGAGCGGGCCGGCCGGCGCCTCGACGACGGCGAGGACCCGGTGCGCTTCGCGTGGGCGCTGCTCGACCGCCGCGGGGACATGGGCCGGATGCACTACCAGCTGCACCGGGCCACCCAGGTCGAGCCGGTCCGCCGGGTTCGTCGCCGCCTGACCTCGGCCCGGCGCTACCGCCGCGCGCTGAGCCGCGGCGAGATCACCCGCGCGCAGCTGCTGACCGGCGCGCGCTGAGAAGCCTCACGTCCCGTCCGAGGAACTCCCGGTGGCCAGGAACGAGCGCGTGCGGCCGTAGAGCAGGTAGATGATCAGGCCGACCACCATCCAGGCGACGAACCGCAGCCAGGTGAGCAGGTCCAGGTTGAGCATCAGGTAGAGGCAGGCCACGGCCGTGATCGCCGGAATGACCGGGGACAGCGGCACCCGGAACGGACGCTGCAGGTCCGGACGGGTGCGGCGCAGCACCGGCACCGCGATCGCGACGACGATCATCGCGGCCAGCGCACCGATCGAGACCATGTCGGCGAGCTCGGTGATCGGGGTGAACGCGGCGATCACGGCGCACACGGCACCGCCGATGATCGTCATCCGGTGCGGGGTGCCGAACTCGGGGTGCGCGGTCCCGATCGGTTTCGGCAGCAGCCCGTCGCGTCCCATCGCGTAGCCGATCCGGCCGATCGTGACCAGCTCGACCATCATCACCGAGGTCAGCCCCGTGACGGCGCCGATCGCGATCAGGATGGCCACCCAGCGCGCCCCGACGTCGGTGAACGCGGCGGCCAGCGGCGCGGCCACGTCGATGTCGGTGTAGGGGACCATCGCGGTGAGCACGAACGAGACCCCGACGTAGAGCACGGCGCAGATCGCCAGGGCGCCGAGCAGGCCGATCTTCATGTCGCGGGGCGGGCGTTTGGTCTCCTCGCCGAGGTTGGCCAGGGCCTCGAAGCCGGTGTAGGCGAAGAACACGACCGCCGCGGCGGTGAGCATGCCGCCGACGCCGTAGACGGTCGGCGCCAGCCCGAACACCCCGGACACGACCGGCTGGGTGAGCACCGAGCCGCCGCCCTCGGCCGGTTGCGCCGGCGGGATGAACGGCGTCAGGTTGGCCGCGTCGACGTAGAAGAACCCGACGACCAGGATCAGCACGCACACCGCGAGCTTCACCGCGACCAGGATGTTCGTCAGGCGTGAGGACTGCTGGATGCCCGCCACGGCGACCACCGTCAGCACCGCGATGATCGCCACCGCGCCGATGTTGACCGTCGCGTCCTCGCCGAACAGGCTCGACGGCAGGCCGAACAGGTTGGACAGGTACCCCGACCAGCTGCGGGCGACGGTCGCGAGACCGAGCCCGAACTCCAGCAGCAGGTCCCAGCCGATGATCCAGGCGAAGATCTCGCCGAGCGTGGCGAACGCGTAGGTGTAGGCCGACCCGGCCGTCGGGACGGACGAGGCGAGCTCGGCGTAACAGAGCGCGGCCAGCCCGGCGACGACGGCGCCGATCACGAACGACAACGTGACCGCGGGCCCGGCATGTTCCTTGGCCTCCACCCCGGCCAGGGTGAAGATCCCGGTACCGATGATGATGCCGACCCCGAACCCGACGAGGTCGCGGGCCCGCAGCGTGCGTTTCAGGTTGTTCTTCTCGCCCCGTTCCAGCACGTGCTCGATCGAGATCGTCCGCGTCACCGCCATCGGCGCACGCTATGCGGCGGGCACGGGCCGCGCACCTCGTGCCGTGCGTGTCGGTGACGAATCGTGACCCGCTGTCGCCGTTCCGCCGATCGCGGGCCCGCGGCCACGGCCGACGGTGAGCGCACCGTGAGTGGGCTCCCCCTCCGGGACTCGATCGGGTGAACGTCTGTAGGGTCGCGCTGGTCCGTCCTGCTCGTTCGTCACGTCCGGTGCCGGTCACCGGCCCGTCCGAGGGGCCACTGTCGTGGTGCGTCGCCCGCTCCTCGCGCGCGCCCTGGTGCTGCTCGGCGTCGCGCTGGCGCTCGCCTCCTGCTCGGCGCAGATCGTGACGACGGATCGCGCCGACCCGCCCACTGCCGCCGGCCCGCCCGCCGGCCCGCCCGTGGTCGCCCCGGACACGTTCCGCGACGGCGTGCAGGTGAGCCGCGCCGGCGAGGACGGGCTCTGGCTGTCCTGGGCGGTGGTCGACACCGTCGACGGCCGTCGCAACGGCTCGGCGAACGCCGCGACCGACCGGACGAACGCCGAGTCCGCCATCAAGGCCTGGATCGCCGCGGATCATCTGCGCGTCGCCCGGGACGCCGGGGACACCGTGACCGCCGCCGAGCGCGACCTGATCCGGCGTGCCCTGCGCAACAGCGACGACCCGGCCGCGGAGCGGCTCTACCGCGGGCTCGGCGGAGACCGGGTGCTGGCCCACCTGGACGCGGTGTGCGGGGTCGAGGTGTCGACGTCGCGGCGCGGCTACTGGTCCTACGCCCAGATCACCGCCGTCGACGCGACCCGGATCCTGACGTGCGTGCGCGACCGCGCGCCGACGTATCCGGGTGGCGCCGCCCTCGTCGCCGACCTGCACAACGTCGACGAGGGTGGCTCGTTCGGCATCCGGGAGCTGCTCGGCGGTGATACCCCGGTCGCGGAGAAGAACGGCTGGACGCTGCACCCGGATACCGGCTGGAACGTCAACTGCGTCGTGGCCTGGGACCGTTACGCGCTCGCGGTGATGACCCGCTTCCCGGCGGAACGGCCGGAGTCCTACGGCTGGGGCGTCTGCCGCGACGTCACCGAGGACGTGCTCGCGTCGCTGCCGGGCTGAGCCCGGCGCCCGGTGGACGCCGGCCGTCAGTCGCCGTCAGCGGCCCTCGGTGGCCAGGGCGGCCACCGCGGTCGCGAAGGCCGCGAGGTCGTCCAGCCCACCGTCGTGGACGGCGCGGGCCAGGAGCTCGTCGTCGACCTCGATGTAGAGGTGCACGATCACGTTGCGGGCCCCCGCGAGTGCCACCATCCGCTCGGCCAGCGTGGGGTCCAGGACGCCGGCCTCGGCCAGCACCCGGAACGCGTCGCCGTAGTCGCGCGGGACCCGGTGCCCGTCCGCGGCGATCACGTGGTTGGCCAGGTCGATGCAGATCTGGGCCGCGGTCTGCACCAGGTGCCGGCGGCGGAACGGATCGGGATGGTCCGCGGCCAGCAGGCCCCGGTAGCGCTCCAGCTGCGCGAGCATCCGGCGGATCCGGTCGACGTCGACCATCAGGACCCGCCACCGGGGAGTCGCAGTCCCTCCGTCGCCACCCGCGCCAGATAGGTCCGGGTGGTCTCCTCCACGACCGGGCGGAACTCGATCCAGCGCATCCGGGCGTCCACCTCGAACCGGACCCGCCGGGTCTCGTCGACCGAATGCAGCAGGCACCCGCGCTCGGCGACCCGCCCGCGCAGCTCCAGCGAGGCCCGGTCCAGGTCGACGACGTCGACGGCGGTGCCCAGCACGGGGACGAGGTCCGCGGCGAGCCGGACCGTCGCGTCCAACGCGGGCTCGCCGAGGAACAGGACCGCGATGTCGTGGTCGCTAGATGCGCCGGCCGTGCCCTCCGCGCGGGACCCGAACACGTAGGCGACCGCCACCCGATGGGCGGTCAGCGTCGCGACGAGCGGTTCCACCCGGACATCGTCTCAGGTACCGGTCCCCTGCGCGGCGGAGACCGGCGAATAATTCATCGTATGTTGAGTTATGGCGTGGTGGCCGCTACCGTGGCTCATGGACAACGCACCGGTCACCGTCGGGCTGGACCGTCTCGGCGGGCGCGACCTCCCGCAGGTCGGCGGTAAGGCCGCCAACCTGGGGGAGTTGCTGCGGGCCGGGTTCGCCGTCCCGGACGGGTTCTGCGTGATGACCCCCGCCTACGCCGCCGCCGCGCGCGCGGCGGACCTCGACGCGGTGCTGGCCGCATCGGACCCCGACCGGCTCGGCGGCCGGGCCCGCGCGGCGCTGCTCGCCGTCCCGATCCCGGCCGCGGTCGCCGCCGCGGTCATCGACGCCTACGCCGCTCTCGGCGCGCACGTGCCGGTCGCGGTGCGGTCCTCGGCCACCGCCGAGGACCTGCCGACAGCCAGCTTCGCCGGGCAGCAGGACACGTTCCTCAACGTGGTCGGTCGCGACGCCGTGCTCGACGCCGTCCGCCGCTGCTGGGCGTCGCTGTGGACCGACCGCGCCGTGCAGTACCGGGCGCGCGCCGGGATCGATCAGCACGGGGTCGCGCTCGCCGTGGTCGTGCAGCGGATGCTCGACGTCGAGGTGGCCGGGGTGCTGTTCACGGCGGACCCGGTGACCGGTCGGCGGGACCGCACCGTGATCGACGCGAACCCCGGTCTCGGCGAGGCCGTGGTGTCCGGCGCGGTGAACCCGGACCACGTCGAGGTCGAGGCCGACGGGCGGATCTCCGAGGTGCGGGTCGGGGACAAGGCGCTCGCGGTGCGGGCGCTGGCCGGGGGCGGTGTCGAGCACGTCGCCGCCGCGTCGGACGCCGAGCCGTGCCTGTCCGAGGCGGCGATCACGGAGCTGGCGGCGGTGGGCAGGCGGGTCGCGGCCCGCTTCGGCGCGCCGCAGGACCTCGAGTGGGCGATCGACACCGAGGGTGCGGTCTGGCTGACCCAGTCGCGTCCGATCACCACGCTCTACCCGCTGCCCCGATCGCCGGAGCCGGGCCTGCGGGTGTTCGTGTGCGCGAGTCTGGCCCAGGGCCTGACCCGGCCGGTGACGCCGATGGGGATCTCCGCGTTCCGGGTCGTCGCCTCGACCGCGTCCCGGGTCGTGTTCGGCGTGCCGGTGCCCGACACGCTCGCCGGGCCGCCGGTGTTCGCCGAGGCCGGGGGCCGGATGTTCATCGACGCGACCGGTGTCCTGCGCAGCCGGGTGGGCCGGCTGCTGGTACCGCGGGTGCTGGACGTGATGGAGGCCCGCTCGGCGGTCGTGCTGCGCGCGCTGTTCGATGAGCCGGAGCTGGCCGTGCGCTCGACGTCGGTGCTGCCGTTCGCGCGCGGGTTGGCCGGCGCGCTGTTGCGTTACCGGGTCCCGCCGACGGTCGCGGTATCGGTGGCGAGCCCGGCCGCCGGGCGTCGGCGTGCCGCCCGGGTGGCGCGCCGGGTGCGTGCCCACGTGCCGGCCGGTCCGGACGCGACCGGTGCGGAGCGGCTGGACGCGGCCGTCCGGGTGCTCGGGGCGGCGTTCGCCACCGTGCCGAGGGTCGCACCGGTGGCCGGCGCCGGGTTCCTGATGCTCGCGCTGGCGCGGCGCCTCGCGGGGCCGGACCTGGACGCGGACACGGTGCACGACGTGCTGCGCTCTCTGCCGTACAACGTGACCACCGGGATGGACCTGCGGCTCTGGGACGTGGCCACCCGGCTGCGGGCCGACCTGCCATCGGCGTCGGCCCTGCGCGAGCACTCCGCCGCCGAGCTGACCGCGGCCCACCGGGACGGCACGCTGCCCCCGGTGCTGCGCGACGAGCTGGGTGGGTTCCTGCGCGAGCACGGGCACCGGGCCGTCGCCGAGATCGACCTGGGGGTGCCCCGCTGGTCCGACGATCCCTCCTACCTGTTCGGAGTCCTGGCCAACTACCTGCGCGTCGAGGACCCCGAGCACGGTGCGGACGTCGTGTTCGCCCGCGGTGCGCGGGCCGCCGACGACGCCGTCGCCGCGGCGGCGGCGCGGGTGCGTCGCCGCGGTGGTGGCTGGGCCGGACGGGGCAGGGCCCTGCTCGTCGGGACGGCGCTGCGGCGGATGCGTGAGCTGGCCGGGATGCGCGAGGAGCACAAGGACCTGCTGGTCCGGATGCTCGCCCAGGCCCGCACGGAGATCGCGGCGGTCGGGGCCGAGCTCGCCGCGCGCGGCCTGCTCGACGCCGCCGAGGACGTGTTCCTGCTCGACCTGGCCATGGCCCGCACGGCCCTGGCCGGTGTCGATCACCGGGCGGTGGTCGCGGTGCGGCGCGCGGAGTACGAGCGCGAGATGCTGCGCCGGCACGTCCCACGGGTGCTGCTCTCCGACGGGACCGAGCCGGAGACCCTGGCCGCCGCCGATCCCGGGGACACCCCCGGTGCGCTGCGGGGCTCGCCCGCCTCCGCGGGCACGGTCTCGGCGCCGGCCCGGGTCGTGCTCGACCCGGTCGGCGCGCACCTGGAGCCGGGGGAGGTGCTCGTGTGCCCGTCCACCGACCCGGGCTGGACCCCTCTGTTCCTCACCGCGGGCGGGCTGGTGATGGAGATGGGCGGGTCGAACTCGCACGGCGCCGTCGTGGCCCGGGAGTACGGCATCCCGGCCGTGGTCGGGGTGCCGGGCGCGACCGAGTGCATCGTCACCGGGCAGCGGGTCGCCGTCGACGGGGCGGCCGGTCTGGTCAGGCCGTCCCCGGAGGAGTCCGGGGCGCCCACCGGGGAGACCCGGTAGCGGCTCGGCGAACGTCCGGCGCCGCGCCGTCACGGCGCCGGTTTCGCGACGCCGCCCTGCGGGAACGCTGCTCTCGCTGTCCCCCACGAAAGGTGCGTACTGCGATGACCGGCTTCTTCGGGCCGGGTGGCCCCGGCGACGACCCGCGGATGGGTCCCGGCGACCCGCGCGGGCCCATGCACCGGATCGACCTGGGCCGCCTGATGAGCGCAGGGGCCCGGGAGATCATGGCCGGCGCCGCGCAGGAGGCGATGGAGCGTGGCGACACCGATCTCGACGCCGCGCACATCCTGCTTGCCTGCGCCCGCGCCGAGACGACCCGGCAGTGGATCACCCGTGCCGGCGCGGACCCGGACGTCATCGTGCGCACGCTGGAGGAGCGGCTGCCGCGCCAGAAGGCCGACGAGGGACGCCACCCGACGTTGACGCCGTCGGCGAAGCGGGCGCTACTGGACTCGCACCAGATCTCCCGCTCGCTCGGTTCAAGCTACATCGGCCCCGAGCACCTGCTGCTGGCACTGGCCGCGAACGAGGAGTCCGCGGCCGGACGGCTGCTGGCCCGCTCCCGTTTCACACCCGGCTCGATGACCGCCGGCCCCCAGGGCGCCGCCGTCGGCCAGGCCGGCGCGGGGCAGCCGGAGCCGGAGAGCGCGACGCCGACGCTGGACCAGTACGGGCAGGACCTCGTCGCGGCCGCCCGCGACGGCAGGCTGGACCCGGTGATCGGGCGCGGCGACGAGATCGAGCAGACGATCGAGGTGCTCTCGCGGCGTACCAAGAACAACCCGGTGCTGATCGGCGAGGCCGGCGTCGGCAAGACCTCCGTCGTCGAGGGCATCGCCCAGCGGATCGCCGACGGCGAGGTGCCGGACACCCTGCGCGGCCGTCGGGTGGTGGCGCTGGACCTGTCCGGCGTCGTCGCCGGCACCCGCTACCGCGGTGACTTCGAGGAGCGGATGCGCACGATCATCTCCGAGATCCGCGAGCATGCCTCGGAGCTGATCGTGTTCATCGACGAGCTGCACACCATGGTCGGCGCCGGAGCCGGTGGCGGTGAGGGCGGCGGCACGATGGACGCCGGTCAGATGCTCAAGCCGGCCCTGGCCCGCGGTGAGCTGCACGTGATCGGCGCGACCACGCTCGACGAGTACCGCCGCCACATCGAGTCCGACGCCGCGCTGGCCCGCCGGTTCCAGTCCGTGCTGGTGCCCGAGCCGACGATCGAGGACACGGTGGCGATCCTGCGCGGGCTGGCCGACCGGTACGAGGCGCACCACCAGGTCAGCTACCCCCCGGACGCGCTGCGCGCCGCCGTCGAGCTCTCCGACCGCTACGTCACCGACCGGTTCCTGCCGGACAAGGCGATCGACCTGCTCGATCAGGCCGGTGCCCGGGTCCGGCTGCGCACCCGGACGCCGTCGGTGGACCGTCGCGACGTCGAGCAGCGCATCGAGCGGCTCGAGCGGGACAAGGACCAGGCCGTCGCGCACGAGGAGTACGAGAAGGCGAGCCAGTTGCGCGACGAGATCGTCGCCGCCCGTGCGGAGCTGACCGACACCGGCGGCCCGAACGGCAAGGCGCCGCAGGTCGGGGTGTCCGAGATCGCCGACGTCGTCTCGCGCTCGACCGGCATCCCGGTCTCGCAGCTGACCGAGGCCGAGCGCGACCGGCTGCTGCGCCTGGAGGACGAGCTGCACCAGCGCGTCGTCGGCCAGGACGCGGCGGTCACCGCCGTCGCCGAGGCGATCCGACGCTCGCGCTCCGGGCTCGGAGACTCCGACCGCCCGGTGGGCAGCTTTCTGTTCCTCGGTCCCACCGGCGTCGGCAAGACCGAGCTGGCCCGCGCGCTGGCCGTGTCGCTGTTCGGCGACGAGGATCGGATGGTCCGCCTGGACATGAGCGAGTACAGCGAGAAGCACACGGTCGCCCGGATGGTCGGTGCCCCTCCCGGCTACGTCGGCTACGGCGAGTCCGGTGAGCTGACCGAGGCCGTGCGCCGCCGTCCGTACTCGGTGCTGCTGCTCGACGAGATCGAGAAGGCCCATGCGGACGTGTTCAACACGCTGTTGCAGGTGCTCGACGACGGCCGGCTCACCGACGGGCAGGGCCGCACCGTCGACTTCCGGCACACGGTGATCATCATGACCTCGAACGTCGGGTCCGAGCTGATCACCGGGCGGGGCATGACGCTGGGCTTCGGCTCGGCGGCCGAGCAGACGGCGAACGCCGAGGAGCGCGAGGACGCGGTGCTGCGTGAGCGCCTGATGCCGCGCCTGCGCGAGGTGTTCCGGCCGGAGTTCCTGAACCGGATCGACGAGACGATCGTGTTCCGCCGCCTCGACACCGAGCAGCTCGTGCAGATCACCGAGCTACTCCTCGGCGACACGCGGTCGCGTCTGCGCAAGCGCGAGATCGGCCTGGAGGCCTCTCCGGAGGCGGTGCGGCTGCTGGCCGATCACGGTTACCAGCCGGACTTCGGTGCCCGCCCGCTGCGCCGCACGATCCGACGGGAGCTGGACAACCTGTTGTCGCAGATGCTGCTGGACGGCCGGATCGCCCCCGGCGTCACGGTGCGCGTCGACGCCCACGACGGGGAGCTCACCATCACCGCGGGCGAACCCGCGACCGTCTGAGCGACGACCGCCGGCCCGCCCGACACCCAGTGGCTCCGCCGCGCATCCGGTGGCTCCGCCGCACTCGTCCGGGCGTCGCCGCACCATGACCTCTCATAGACATGCAGAAGTGCGCATGAGTAGCATGTGATAGGGATCAGGAGGTCGGTATGGGGCACGGACATGGTCACGGGGGAGCGGGTTCGGACCGCCGCCGGTTGCTGATCGCACTCGCAGTCACGCTGGTCACGGCCGTCCTCGGGGCGGTGGGAGCGCTGCTGACCGGCTCGCTCGCCCTGCTGGCCGACCTCGGCCACCTGCTCACCGACGCCGGGGCGCTGGCCGCCGCCGTGCTCGCGTCCTACCTGGCCGCGCGGCCGAGCAGCTGGCGGCGCACGTACGGGCTCGGCCGCGCCGAGGTGCTCGTGGCCGGGCTGAACGCGCTCGCGCTCGTCGCGGTCGTGATCTGGGTGGCGATCGAGGGCGTGCAACGGCTGTTCTCCCCGGCCGAGATCCCGGGCCTGCCGCTGCTGGTGATCGGTGCGTTCGGCCTGGTCGGCAACGTCGTGTCGCTGCTCGTGCTGGCCGGCGGGGACCGGGCGAACATGAACATGCGCGGGGCGATGCTGCACGTGCTCGGCGACGCGCTGGGCTCGGTCGGCGTGCTCGCCGCGGCGGTCGTGCTGCTGATGACCGGCTGGCCCTACGCGGACACGATCGCCTCGCTGCTGATCGTCGCGCTGATCCTTCCGCGGTCGGTCGGCCTGCTCCGCGAGGTCGCCCACGTCCTGCTCGAGGGCGCCCCGCGTGACATCGACCCGCAGGCCGTGCAGTCGGCGCTGCTGGAGATCCCGGACGTGCACGCGGTGCACGACCTGCACGTCTGGGCGATCAACGACCGCACCCCGGCCATGTCGGCACACCTGGTCGTCGACGAGGACTCCGAGACCCACTGCGGCGACGCCTCGGTGCTCGACCGCGCGGGCGACCTGCTGCGCGAGCGGTTCGGGCTGGCGCACAGCACGTTGCAGGTCGAGCACGGCGCGCACGTCGGGCACGAGGACCACTGCGGCTGACCTGCCCCGATCCGTCGCCCATGATCGATCGGAGTGGGTCGATCGGTGCCATCGGTGGCCCCGATCCGACCTCACGGATAGATAATGGGCGGTGGGCCGGGAACGCGGTGCCGGCCCGGTCGGTCGCACGGGGTCGGCCGCCACTGTGATCCACATGTCTGCCCGGCACGAGATCCGCCCGGGCTCGGATCACCCGCGCTCGCTGCCCAGCCCGACGACGACGGGGGAGTGTGACACCAGCGCTGCCTCGGTCGCGCCATACGGTCGTGCTGTCACTCTCACCCGTGATCGTTCGGGGAACGAGACCCCACCGGCCGGTCACGTCCCCGGGGCCCGGTCCGGCGCCAGCTTCCACCCATACCAGCCGCACCACCCATACCGGCCGTACCACCCGTCCCACCCATACCGGCCGTACCGTCCGCGGCGTCGCTCGACGGGGTGAGTGTGACCTCATGGTTCTTTCGGACCCGGTTCGCAACCCTGATGTCACGCTCACCTGTGATCGCCTTGCCGAGATCGGCGCCGCCCCGGGCCGACTTGCGCCCGGTTCGTCCGGCTGGCCCGGCTTGCGCCCGCCTGGCCCGGCTTGCGCCCGGTTCGTCCGGCTGGCCCGGGTAACGCCCGGGTCCGCCCCGCTGGGTCGCCGCGACGGGTGAGCGTGACGCCAGGATCGTGCCGAGCCGGTTGAGCAGCCGTGGTGTCGACCTCACCCGCGAACGCGGCCATGTGCATGTCGAGCAGGCCGTTCACTCCCGTGAACGATCGGGCGTGAACGGCCACGCCGGACTTAGTCGCACCCCAGGATCCGGTCGATGACGACCGACCCGGTACAGACTCGTGCGACAGATCCTGGGCTGCCGGCGGTGGCAGGGCCACCGCCGGAGGCAGCGGAACGGCCTGAGGTGGTGGGCCGGCCCGAAGTGGCGGGGTGGCCGGGGGCGTTCCGTGGCTCGGCGGCGGTGGCGGCCGGGCTGGTGACCTGGGCGCGGTTGCGCGGACCGTCGTTCCATCGGGTGTACCCCGACACGTACGTGCCGGCGACGGCGCTGCCCCTGACGTTCGCGGACCTCTCCCGGGCGGCGTATCGCTGGGCCGACGGGCGGGGTGTGCTCGGCGGGTACTCCGCCGCCGAGTTGTGGGGAGCGGACTGCGCACCCTGGCGTGCGCCCGTCGAGATCGTCGTGCCCGGATCGCCGCGAGCCCCGCGTGGGGTGCTGCTGCACCGGACGGCGCTGCACCCGGGGGAGATCCACCGGATCGGCGACGTCCGCCTGACCTCCCCGCTGCGCACGGCGTTCGACCTGGGCTGTGGGTCGGAGCTCGTCGAGGCGGTGGTGGCCGTCGACGCGCTCGCCCGGACGCAGCAGTTCAACCCCGACCTGCTCTTGAACTTCGCCGTCCGGTACCCGCGCACCCGTGGGGTCGCCGGGCTGCCCGAGGTGTTGGCCCTCGCCGACCGCCGGTCGGGATCCCCGCCGGAGACCCGCCTGCGGCTGCTGCTGGTCCGCGCCGGGCTGCCACGACCGGACGTCCAGCACCCGGTCCTCGACGACGTCCGGCAGCGCGCGGTGTGGCTCGACCTGGCCTATCCCGAGTGCCGGGTAGCCGTGGAGTACGAGGGCGCCGATCACACCGTGCCGGAGCGTGTCCTGCGCGACACCGGCCGCTACACCCGCCTGGTCGCCGCCGGCTGGCGGATCTACCGCTACACCCGCTTCGAGATCCGCGACGAGCCGGACCGGATCGTCGCGGAGGTCGCCCGAGCCATCGGCTTCCATGGGTGAGCGTGACACCACAGCTCTCC
>JAKDNL010000555.1 GCA_030451825.1 Pseudonocardia sp.
TCGCCCGAGCTGATCGCGGAGTGCCTGGCCGTCGAACCGGAGGCGGTCGGGCCGAGCGAGTGGGAGGTCCCCGGGCAGGTGGGGGTCGGCCCGTGGCCGGGCGGGCACGCGGCCTGGCCGTCCGGGGAGCACTACGACCCGGAGCTGCTCGAGCACGGCGACCGCCGCAACGTCGTCGACGCCTACCGCTACTGGCGCCGCGACGCCGTCGCGGCCGAGCTGGTGCGCCGCGCGCACCCGTTCCACGTCGCGATCGAGAACCTCGGGCACGACCACAACATCGGCACGGTCGTGCGGACCGCGAACGCGTTCGGCGCGGGCGGGGTGCACATCGTCGGGCGGCGGCGCTGGAACCGGCGCGGCGCCATGGTCACCGACCGGTACCTGCAGCTGCACCACCATCCCGACGTCTCCGGCCTGGTCGCCTTCGCCGAGGCGAACGGCCTGACGATCGTGGCGGTGGACAACACCCCCGGTGCGCTGCGACTGGAGACGGCCGTGCTGCCGCGTGAGTGCATCCTGCTGTTCGGGCAGGAGGGGCCGGGGCTGTCCGGCCCGGCCCGGGATGCGGCGTCGCTGGCGGTGTCGATCGCGCAGTTCGGCTCCACCCGCTCGGTCAACGCCGGCGTGGCGGCCGGGGTCGCGATGCACGCCTGGGTGCGCGAGCACGCAGACCTGGAATCGGCCTGGTGAGGGCGGAGCTCAGCGGCCGGACCCGCCGTCCTGATCCGCGGACGGGCGGGCCGGAGCCGGGGACGGAGTCGGAGCCGGGAAGCCCATCACCGGACGTCCCGACGAGCGGCTCTCGACCGGGCCGGGGGCGTGCGTGGGCAGGGCACGGGTCGCCTCGTCCCGGAACGACGGCGTGGCCTGCCCGGCACGAGCCTGGCCCTGCCGACCGACCGGCGTGATCCAGGTGGTGGCCGTGGCGTCCGCGGACCCCGACGTCGGGTGGCCGTCCGGGCCGGGCGCGGGCGAGCCCCAGCCGGACCCCTGCGGCGCTCCGGTGTCGCGGGGCAGCTGGATCGGCTGGGTCAGGTCGCCAGGATCCTGCCGGACAGGCGAGGCCGCGGCGGGGGGCGCGGTGGGGGGCGCGGCGACGGTGGCCGCCGCCTTCTTGTTCTTCGACCGGGCCCGCAGCACCTCGACGATGATCGGCAGGATCGAGACGAACACGACCAGGATCAGGATGAGGTCGATGTTCTCGCGGACGAACGCGAACTGGCCGAGGAAGTAGCCCAGCACCGTCACCCCGGCCGCCCACGCGACGCCACCGATCAGCGAGTACGTCAGGTACCGCTTCGGGTCCATCCGGGCCACGCCCGCGCTGACCGTGATGAACGTGCGCACGATCGGCACGAACCGACCCAGCACGATCGCCCGGTTTCCGTACTTCTCGAAGAACTCATGGGTCTTCGCGACGTGCTTGGGGTTGAATAGCTTCGACTTCGGCTTGTCGAAGATCGCCGGCCCGGCCTTGTAGCCGATCGCGTAGCCGACGACGTTGCCGGCGAACGCCGCCACCGCCAGGATCACGCAGACCAGCCACAGCGGGACATCGATCGTGCCCTGGGCGACGAACAGCCCGGCGGTGAACAGCAGGGAGTCGCCCGGCAGGAAGAAGCCCAGCAGCAGGCCGCACTCGGCGAAGATGATCGCCACGAGCCCGACCAGGGCCCAGGGGCCCAGCCATTCGATGATGACGGTCGGGTCGAGCCAGGCCGGACCGAGCGCGAGCGTCTGAGTGGCGAGGGGCGTCACGGTGCACGACGGTACCGGCCGGACCTGTGAGCCCGATGAGCCGCCACCACGGCCCAGGAGCGCCCGGAACGGATGGAGCGGGACGAACCGGGTGCGGTCGTTCAGTCCCGGGGTCGACGGGCCAGCAGCACGACGTCCGGGTCCCCGCGACCGACCGGCACCGGCAGTGTCTCGACGGCCTCGAAGTGCGCGGCCAGACGTTCGGTGAGTCCCGGAGCCGGTGCGGCACACCAGAGTGCGAGCACCCCGCCGGGTGCCAGCACGCGTCGCGCGGCGGCCAGTCCCGCGTCGTCGTAGAGCCCGGCGTTGCCCGGGTCGACGAGCCAGTCCGGGCCGTTGTCGGTGTCCAGGCAGAGCCCGTCGCAGCTGCCGGGTGCGGCGGCGTCGAGCCAGTCGGCGAGGTCGGCGACGTGGGTGCGCACCCGCGGGTCGTCGACGGCGTGCCCGTTCCCGTCGGCGAGTGGTCCGGAGTTCCAGCGCAGCACGTCCGGTTCCCGCTCGATCACGTGCACCGCACCGACCGACGGGTGCGCCAGCGCCGCGGCGAGGGTGAACCCGACCCCCAGCCCGCCGACGACCAGACGCCCGGGCGCGGGCATCCGCTCGGCCGTCGCGGTGGCCAGCAGCCGCTCCGAGGCGCCGCCGCGGGTGTCCATCAGGAAGACCCCGTTGGCCACGATCTCGTGATGGTGCCCGTCCCGGCGCAGCACCAGCTCCCCGCAGCGCCCGGTGACCCGTTCGACGACGACCGGCCCCTCCATGCGGGTCATCCTGGCCAGGGCGTCCGGCGGCGTCCAGGAGGTTGGGGTCGGCCGGTGGGTCCGGCGAGGGTGTCTCTGCGGGAAACGTTTCGCGAACCGTCTCGGTTCACGAAGGGTTTCCCGGGAGAAGGGTGCCGGGGTGAGGTTCCCGGCCGGTTCCCGGAGATCCCGAGCCCGGCGACGGGACGCTCAGCCCAGGGCCGGCAGCGCGCCCGGCAGCAGGACCGAGACCAGACCGATCCCGCCGCCGAGGATAGCGCCGATCAGCAACGTGACCACCAGCGCCCAGAAGATCTGGCGCCGGTCCGAACGGGCGGACGCCGGCGGCGGGGCTGCTGATCGCGGGGCGGGCGGCGGGACCCGGCCGGGCATCCGCGGCGGCGGAGGTGGCGGACCGAACCTGCCTGGCGCGGGGTGCGACATCGACGACGAGACCCGTTGGCCCGGGCCCGGCGGGACGCGTCCACCGCTCGCGGCCTGGGCGTGCAGGGCCTCGCTCAGCCGCCGGGCGGCGGCGTCGTCGCCGCGTGGCGCGCTCACCGGTGCTCCATCTCGCCGGGGCCGGGACCGGGACCGGGGGGACGCCGGTCGGGGTCGCCCCCGGATCGCTGGTCCATGATCCGGGCGACGGCATCCAGCGCCCGGCTGGCCGTCGACTTCACGGTGCCGCGGCTCATCCCGGCCGCCTCGGCGATCTCGGACTCGGTCAGCCCGCCGTAGTAGCGCAGCACCAGCACCTCGCGCTGTCTGGGAGGTAGCTCGGACAAGGCGTCCACGACCGACTGGTGCTCGGCCGAGAGCATCGCCAGCGACTCCGCGGATCGTGCGTTCGCGGCGTGCGGGGGCACGTACTCCCGCGCCGTGCGGCGCCGGCGCAGGACGGAGCGGGACCCGTTGACGACGGCGGCGCGCAGGTAGGCGACGGCCGCCGTCTCGTCCCGCAGCCCGGCCCAGTGCCGGTGCAGCCCGGCGAACGCCTCCTGCACCACGTCCTCGGCGGTGGCCGGGATGTCGACCAGCAGCATGGCCAGTCGCATCAGGCGGGTGCGGTGGTCGCGGTAGAGGTCGGCGAGCGTCCGCGGCTCGACGGGACCGGTCGGGCCGGTGATCTCGACCGGCGGTGCCTCGTCCGCGGGACGACTGTCTATGCGACGCAGACGGCTCAGCGTCCGGTCGACCGCGCTCTCCGCCCGTGCCTCCTCCACCTCACCAGCGTAGCGGTGGACGGGATGGATCTTCGCGGCATCGGCCCCCCGGTGGGTGACCAGGCACATGTCCGACATGTGCAGCCGTGGGTGTCGCGGGTACGTGATACTGGCGAGCCAGGACACTCCGCCGACGCCGAGGAGCGCCACATGCCGATCGCCACACCCGAGATCTACAACCAGATGCTGGACAGCGCCAAGAGTGGCGAGTTCGCCTACCCGGCGATCAACGTGACCAGCACGGAGACGCTGAACGCCGCGCTGCGCGGGTTCGCCGAGGCGGGCTCGGACGGCATCGTGCAGGTGTCCACCGGCGGCGCGGAGTTCCTGTCCGGCACCCGCGTCAAGGACATGGTCACCGGCTCGGTCGGCCTGGCCGAGTTCGCGCACGTCGTCGCCGAGCAGTACCCGATCAACGTGGCGCTGCACACCGACCACTGCCCCAAGGACAAGCTGGACACGTTCGTCCGCCCGCTGATCACGATCAGCCAGGAGCGGGTGAACCGGGGACAGAACCCACTGTTCCAGTCGCATATGTGGGACGGGTCCGCGACCGAGCTCGAGGAGAACCTGAAGATCGCGGCCGAGCTGCTGGAGCAGGCGGCCAAAGCGAAGATCATCCTCGAGGTGGAGATCGGCGTCGTCGGCGGCGAGGAGGACGGCGTCGCCAACGACATCAACGAGAAGCTCTACACCGC
>JAKDNL010000065.1 GCA_030451825.1 Pseudonocardia sp.
GGCTCCGAGAGCGATGCCGTCGACGGAGTGCTCGTCCCCGGAACCGGATCCGAGGGCACCGCGGTCCCGGGCACGGCCGGAGCGGCGATGGATCCGGTGGCCGCATCGCCTGACGGCCCGGCGCGCGACGGCCCGGCTGCTGGTGGTGCGTCGGCGGCCGCGACTCCGGTCAGGACGAGAAGGCTCGCCACCACCGCGCCGGCCGCCCACGGACCCCGGGAACCCCCGGTCGTCGCCGCCCGGCCAGGACGAGTCGCGGCCACCCGGCCGCGCCTGCCGGTGGCCAGCCGGTCCGGGCTGCCGACGCCGCGCCGTCGACGTCCGGTCGCCCAGGGTTCGGTCACAGTGCGGGCCTCGTCCGTCGCGGTTCGTGGGGGTCGCCTGATCGTCTCACTCGTTCGAGTGATGCGGGAGGGTCTCGGTGTGCCGGTCTCCGGGACCGGGATCGGCGTGCGCACGGCGGTCGCCGTAACGTGCGGGTGATCGACACGAACGAGGAGCTGCCGTTGACCGCCCCCGATCCCGCCGGTGTCTCCGGCCCGCCGGATGGTGTCCCCGGGCCGTTGGACGGAGTGCTTGTCGTCACCGTGGAGCAGGCCGTGGCGGCGCCGTTCGCGACCCGCCAGCTCGCCGACCTCGGCGCCCGTGTGATCAAGGTCGAGCGTCCGGGCGACGGGGATTTCGCCCGCGGCTACGACACCACCGTGCTCGGCCAGTCCAGCCACTTCGTCTGGCTCAACCGCGGCAAGGAGAGCGTCGCGCTGGACCTGAAGTCCGACGACGGCCGGGACGCTCTGGAGCGCCTGGTCGCGCGCGCGGACGTCGTCGTGCAGAACCTCGCCCCGGCCGCGGCCGGACGGCTCGGGATCACCGCCGCGCAACTCGTCGAGCGGCACCCGCGGCTGGTCGCGTGCGAGATCTCCGGCTACGGCGCGGGCGGGCCGTACTCCGACCGCAAGGCCTACGACCTGCTGATCCAGTGTGAGACCGGGTTCGTCTCGGTCACCGGCACGCTCGATCAGCCGGTCAAGGCCGGGATCTCGGTGGCCGACATCGCGGCCGGGATGTACGCCTACTCGGGCGTGCTCGCCGCCCTGCACCAGCGCGCCCGCACCGGCGAGGGGCAGGTGCTGGAGGTGTCGATGCTCGAAGCGCTGGGGGAGTGGATGAACTTCCCGTACCTCTACACGCGCTACGGCGGGACTGCTCCGGTGCGCGCCGGGGCCAGCCACGCGACGATCACGCCGTACGGCCCGGTCACCACGGCCACCGGCGAGGTGGTGAACCTGGCCGTGCAGAACGAGCGCGAGTGGGTGCTGTTCTGCGTGGTCGTGCTGGAACAGCCGGAGCTGGCCACCGACCCGCGCTTCGCCGGCGGCTCGGCCCGTCAGGCCCACCGCGACGAGCTCGACGTGATCGTCTCCGACGTGTTCGCAGGGCTGGGAGTGGACGAGGCGCAGCGCCGGCTCGACGAGGCCGGCATCGCCAACGCCCGCCAGCGCACGATGGAGGAGTTCGCCGAGCACCCGCAGCTCGCCGCGCGCGACCGCTGGCGCGACACCGACACCCCGGCCGGCCCGGTGCGGATGCCGATCCCGCCGGTGACCGCGGGATGGGCCGAACCCACGGGCTCGGTGCCCACCGTCGGTGCCGACACCGAGGCGGTCCTGCGCTGGCTCGACGACACCCCGCCCACCACCGGAATGACCGGGAGGATCTCGGAATGAGCGTGCTCACCGACGCACTGGACGGCTGGGCCCCCGGCCCGGTCACCGACACCGACGCGCTGCGCGCCTGGCAGGTCGCCGCGTTCTCCGGAGTGCTCGACCTGCCCGGCCCGGCGGCCGGGGACGGCGACCCGATCCCGCCGTTGTGGCACTGGTTCGCGTTCCTCGAGCACCCGGCGCAGGCCGAGCTGGGCGACGACGGGCACCCCGCCGCCGGCCACTTCCTGCCCCCGGTCCCGGACCGGCGCCGGATGTTCGCCGGCGGCCGGCTGCGGATCGACGAGCCGGCGCGCGTCGGCGAGCAGGTCCGGCGCAGCACCGAGCTCGGCGGGGTCCGGGTCAAGTCCGGGCGCAGCGGTGAGATGGCGTTCGTGACGCTGCGTCAGCAGTTCCACCGTGTCGCCGACGACCGGCTACTGATGGTCGAGGAGCAGGACTTCGTCTACCGCTCCCAGCCCGTCGGTACCGGCCGCGGCATGTCCGCGCCGGAACCGGCCGACCCGCCGTCGCACGAGCACGCGTTCACGATCCCGACCGGCCCGGAGCTGCTGTTCCGGTTCAGCGCGCTGACCTACAACGGGCACCGCATCCACTACGACCACCCCTACGCCACCGGCGTCGAGGGCTACCCCGGTCTGGTCGTGCACGGGCCGTTGCTGGCCATGCTCGCCCTGGAGATCCCGCGCCGGCACCGCACAGACGCCCGTGTGACGACGTTCGACTACCGGCTCACCAACCCCGCGTTCGCCGGCGCCGACCTGTGGGCGGGCGGCAGCCCGGCCGAGGGTGGCGGGATGGACATCGCCTGCGGGTCGGTGGGTGCGCCGGAGTCGGTGCGCGGCACGGTCGAACTCGGATAGCACTCGCCCCGTCCGCGCGTGTCGGCGCGCGGCCGGCCCCGGCCGTCCCTACACTCCGCGCCACCGAACGACCCGTTCGAGGGTCGCTCCAACGGGTGACGGTGTGTCATGGCGGTGCGCAGGTCGGGTCGCTCCGGCCGGCGGCGTGTCCTCCCGGCAGCCGTGGTGCTCGTCTCCGCAGCCGTGCTGACCGGCTGCGCCCAGACGTCGATCCCGGGGGTGAAGGTCCGTACCGGCCCCGGCACCGGCTACCCGGTGACCGGCACCATCCCGCAGCCCGGGACCGCCGTCGCCGTCACCTGCTGGTCGCGCGGGGACGCCGTGCTCGGCGACACCGTCTGGTACCGGATCCGTTCGCCGCAGGCGGGCTACGTGACGAACTACTACATCCGGACCACCGGCGACTACGCCAACACCGAACCCTGCTGACTGACCACCCCCTCACCGGCGTTCCGGCTACTCGTGTTCCGGGAGCCGCGGGACGGACAGGCCATGGTCGCGGCCGAGCTGGGTCGCGCGGTTCACCGAGGCCGCGCCGAAGCGGTTCCGCACCGCGTCGAGTGCGACGTCGAGCGCCGGGCCGGAGTGCGCGTCGAAGGGGAGCTCGAGCTGGACCGCGTCGTCGCCGTCGAGGTTGGCCAGCGACAGCCCGAGCAGCGTCACCCCCTTCTCCTCGATCATCGGTAGTGCCCCGGCGAGCAGCGTCCGCGCGGCACCGAGCAGCGTCGGGGTGTGCGCCGTCGCGGCGGGCAGGGTGTGTGAGCGGGTGGCCCGGGTGAAATCGGAGAACCGCAGCCGGAGCACGACCGTGCGGCAGACCCGGCCGTGGCGGTTCCCGTCGCCGTCGTCGCGACCGTTGCCACGCAGCCGGCGGCCGAGCCGGTCCACCGTGCCGGCCAGGATCGTGTCCAGTTCCTCGGGGCTGCGATAGCGACGCCCGAGCGCGCGTTGCGAGCCGATCGAGCGGCGCCGGGTGCCGGTCCGCACCGGCCGCGGGTCCAGCCCGTGCGCGAGCGCATGCAGGTGCCGCCCGGCGGCCGGGCCGAGGAACGACACCAGCGGCGCCTCGCCCAGGGCCGCGACGTCGCCGACGGTCCGAGCCCCCAGCGCGTGCAGCTTCCCGGCGGTCACCGCGCCGACGCCCCACAACCGCTCCACGGCCAAGGGGTGCAGGAACGCCAGCTCGCCGTCCGGCGCGACGACCAGCAGCCCGTCCGGCTTGCCGACGCCGGAGGCGACCTTGGCCAGGAACTTCGTGCGCGCCACCCCGACGGTGATCGGTAGTCCGACGTCAGCGGCCACCTGGCGTCGCAGCTTCTGCGCGATCTCCGGCGGCGGACCGGCGATCTTCGCCAGGCCGCCCACCTCGAGGAACGCCTCGTCGATGGAGATCGGCTCGACGAGCGGGGTGGTGTCCCGGAAGACCGCGAACACCGCTTTGCTGGCCTCGGAGTATGCGTCCATTCGCGGCGGGACGACCCGTGCGTCCGGGCACAGCGCGAGGGCCTGGCGCCCGTTCATCGCCGTCGCGACGCCGCAGGCCTTGGCCTCGTAGCTCGCGGCCAGCACCACCCCGCCGCCGACGATCACCGGCCGCCCGCGCAGGCGCGGGTCGTCACGCTGCTCGACCGACGCGTAGAACGCGTCCAGGTCGGCATGCAGGATGGTCGCCTCGCCTCGCACGAACAGATGTTCGCATCGACCTCCGACAGAAGCGAGGCCGGCGGGGGTCAGTGCGAGGTGGTCTCGGCCAGCAGCCGGCGCCGCAGCTCCGTCTTGCGGATCTTGGTCGCGGACATCGGCCAGTCGTCGACGAAGCGCAGGTGCCGTGGCACCTTGAACCGGGCCAGCGAAGCCCGGCAGTGCTCCAGCAGCGCGTCCGCGGTCGTGGCGGAGTCCGGCAGCAGCTCGACGAACGCGGCCGGGACCTCGGTGAGGCGCGCGTCCGGCACCCCGACCACGGCCACCACCGCCACGTCGGGGTGGCGGGCCAGTACCACCTCGACCTCCATTGCGGAGACGTTCTCCCCGCCGACCTTGATCATCTCGTTGATCCGGCCGCGGTAGCTCACCCGTCCGTGCGTGTCGACGACGCCCAGGTCACCGCTGCGGAACCAGCCGTCGGCGGTCGTAGAGGCGGCGGTCTTCTCCGCGTCGTTCCAGTAGCCGGAGAACATCCCCGTGCCCCGGACGACGATCTCGCCGAGCTCGCTCGGCCCAATCCGGTCGCCGGTGGCCGGGTCGATCGCGGCAATCTCCATCCCGGGTAGCGGGCGGCCGTTGGTGCCCAACCGGATCTCCTCGGGATCGTCCGGGTGGGTGGCCGCGCCGACCCCGCCGACCTCGCTGCTGCCGTAGGACGTCAGCTGGACCGTGCCGGGCGCGCGGGCCTGGATCGCGCGCAACGTGTCCGGCGGGCCGACGTTGAGCATCAGCCGGACGCCCGCAAACGCGGCGTCGAAGCCCGGCCGGGCCAGCAGCGCGTCCATCACGGTCGGGAAACAGGTGAACGCGACCGTGACGCCCTCGTCGCGGATCTGCGCCAACGCGCGGTCGGGATCGAACCGGCGGTCGGTGACGAATGTGCCGCCGGAGTCCATGATTGCCAGCAGCGGGTTCAGGAACGACAGGTGGAACAACGGCAACACGTCCCACAGCACGTCGTCGGGGGTGCATCGGAACCGGGTCCGGCCGACCCCGACCCCCACTCCGACGACGGCCTCGTGCGAGAGGGGGCAGCCGCGCGGGTGCGCGGTGGTGCCGGAGGTGTAGACCATCAGCGCCGTGTCGCGCAGCGCCACCAGCTCGCGCCACCCCGCGACCCGGGCCGAGGTCCGCGCCGGGTCCGGCCCGGCTCCGCGCTCCAGTCCGAGGAACCCGTCCGGAACGAGCGGAGCATTCGTCACGCCCGACGCGACGGATGCCACGTTCGTAGCGTCGGCGCTCGGGACGGCGGCGGCCAGGCGCAGGGCGGGGAGGCCGTCGAGTATCAGGTGCGCCGGGTCGGGTGCGGTGGCCAGGCCCGGGGCTGCGTCGCGGACCAGGGCCGGGAAGTCGGCGGGGGAGTCCGGATGGGCGGTGACGACGACGGCCTCGATCCCGGCGTCGGCGAGCACGTGCCGAACCTCGGGTACGGCAAAGCGCGTGTTCACCGGCACCGCGACGGCGCCCAGGAACGCGCACGCGAAGAGGATCTCGACACCCTCGGCTGAGCAGTCCGCGACGACGGCGACCCGCGACCCCCGCGTGACGCCGCGGTCGTGGAGCTGCTCGGCGATCCGCTCCGCCCCGGCCAGCAGCTCCGCCCAGGTGGTCCGGCCGTCCGGGGTGACGATCCCGGCCGCCGGGTCCGGAGCGGTGTGCGCGGTGCGGACGAGCAGGTCACCGAGAGTCGGCAGCTCGCGCCACCGACGCTCCCCGGGCGCGCTCACCGGCTCGCCGCCGCATCGGAGCCGGACGCCGCCGCACCGGAGGCACCGGGAGCACCGGACGAGGCGGGGGAGTGCGCCGTGCTCGCGGTCGGCGTGCCACCACCGCCGGCGTGACGCCCGGCGCGGTACCCGAACACCATCGCAGGCCCGAGCGTCCCGCCCGCGCCGCCGTAGACCATCCCGGTCACCCCGGACATCGCGTTCCCGGCGGCGTAGAGCCCGGGATCACCGCGCCGGACAGGTCCAGCACCCGCCCGTCGACGTCGGTGCGCGGCCCGCCCTTCGTGCCCAGCGTCCCGCTGTGGATCTGCACCGCGTGGAACGGCGCCTCGGTCAGCGGGCCCAGCGTCGCACCGGGGCCGGGGTGGTGTGCGAGGTCGCCGTTCCAGCCGTCGTAGGCGCTCACCCCGCGCCCGAAGTCGGCGTCGGCGCCGTCGTCGACCTGCCGGTTCCAGCGGGCGACCGTGTCGGTCAGCGACCCGCCGGGCAGCCCGAGCGCCTCGGCCAGCGCGGGCAGGTCCGGTGCGCTGGTGACCCAACCCGGCGCCGGTGAGCCCGGGGGCAGGCCGAGGAAGCCGTACTCCCGCAGGTGACGGGCGTCGAACACCAGCCAGCAGGGCAGGTTCGCGTAGTCGAACGCGGTCGGGTCGAACTGGTGGAACGCCCCGCCGAGGGCGTTGTAGTTGGCGGCCTCGTTGGTGAACCGCCTGCCGGTCCGGTTGACCATGATCGAGCGTGGCAGCGTGCGCTCACGCAGCACGAGCTGGGCGCGTTGGCGACCGAACGCCTCGTCGCCGGGGATCTCGATCGTCGGAACCCACCAGGCCTCGCGCATCGTGCCCAGCGCGGCGCCCGCGACCATCGCCATCCGCAGCCCGTCACCGGTGTTCGTGGGTACCGACGCCGGGCTGGTCATCGGCCCGCGCAGGAACGACGTGACCAGCTCGCGGTCCCACTCGAACCCGCCGGTCGCG
The DNA here is from genome assembly GCA_030451825.1 of Pseudonocardia sp. Taxonomy (GTDB): domain Bacteria; phylum Actinomycetota; class Actinomycetes; order Mycobacteriales; family Pseudonocardiaceae; genus Pseudonocardia. The sequence goes on from JAKDNL010000065.1 coordinate 6,993, forward strand.
ATCACCACGCCGTGCCGTGCCGCCACCTCGGTGCCGTCGGCGAACCGCACCCCGGTGACGGCGGGGCCCTCGCGCGACAACTCGACCGCGCGTGCCCCCGTGACCGGCTCGACGCCCTGGTCCAGCAGCGCCTTGAGCAGCGACCCGACCAGCGCGTGCCCGCAGCCGCGCCAGTCCTGCTCGCGCCGCTGCGCGCGGGTCGGCGACGAGGCCGCGCCGGTGCCCCCGCCCAGCGGGGTCTCGGTGAGCGTGAGCCGCGGGGTGCGTTGCGCCGGCACCACCCGGTCGGCCCAGGACCCCAGCTCGCCGAAGCAGAACAGTGCCGGGTCCAGCGACCGGCCGCCGCCGGGCAGCCCGCCCGGATGTTCCGGGTGGTAGTCGGGCAGGCCCGGCACCTGGTGGTAGCGCAGCGGGGTGGCGCGCTCGACCCACTCGACGAACTCGGGCCCGGTGTCCACGAACGCCTCGGCCAGGGACGGGTCGATCATCCCGTGCGACAGCGACGCCAGGTAGGCGAGCCCGTCGGTCCGGCTGTCGTCGACGTCGCCGCGGTGCGGGTTCGCCGGGATCCAGGCCCGCGCCGCCGGTGCCGAGGACGACGACGTCGTACTCCGTTCTGGTCGCGCTCATCCGACTGCCTCTCCTCGATCGAGCCGCGGTCGGAACCAGCGTAGACAACAACCGGCCGTTTGGTAGTCGTGCTCGACGATGTGAGGTGCGGCGACGCTGCCGTGGGGCCCCGCAGCAGGCAGACTTGACGACGACATGACGATCCTCGCCCTGCTCCTCGCCGGCGCCGCGATGGTGGGCAACACCGTCGCCGCGCTCTGGCAGGCCAAGGGCAGCCGGCTCGCCCGATACGGGGGCGCGCTGTGGCTGCAGCCCTGGTTCCTGGCCGGCCTGTTCGTCGACATCGGGGCATGGGTGCTCACGGTCGCCGCGCTGCAGTTCCTGCCGGTGTTCGCGGTGCAGGCGATCCTGGCCGGCGCGATCGCACTGACCACCCTGGCCGACAACGGGTGGAGTGCCTGGAACCTGGATCGCAGCCAGCGGATCGGTGTCGTGGCGGTGCTGGCCGGGCTGGTCCTGGTCGCGGGAAGCGCCGCTCCGGAGCGGCCGGCGGAGCTCCCCGCCGTGGCCACCCCGATCCTGCTGGTGTCGTTCGCGCTGCTGCTCGTCGCGGCACCGTTCGTCTGGCGCGCCGGGCGACCGATGCTGCTGGCGTTCCTGGCCGGGCTCGGCTTCGGCGGCACGGCGCTTGCCGTGCGCGCGGTGCACCCGGGGCCGTTGTCCTGGGACTCCCTCGGCGGTCTGCTGACCGACCCGCTGGTCTATGCCGTCGTCGTGATGGGCCTGCTCGGCGTGCTCGCCTTCGCCGCGGCCCTGCGCGACGGTGCGGTCGGGACGGCGACGGCGGTGCTCTCGGTGACCGAGGTCGTGGTGCCCGGCCTGGTCGGGCTGGCCCTGCTCGGCGACCGCATCCGGGACGGCTGGGTGCCGGCCGCGGCGATCGGTCTCGTGGTGGCCCTGGCCGGGGTCGTCCTGCTGACCCGCTCCGACCCGGACACCGAGAAGGCCGCTCGCGTGCACTGACGGGCGCGGCCGACCCGTCCACCGGCCCCGCCCGTCCGCCCGCGGAGGGACCGAGCGGATATCGGCCGATCGGCCGATCCGCTCACTGCAGATATCGGCAGCGCGGTTGATCCGCGGCGGCGTCCGCGCGGCGCAGGATCATCTCCATGACGATCTGCGCGGCGGCCCCCGAGCTCTCCGAGACCTACCTCCGGTTCCGGCCGTGGCTGCTGCGCCTCGCGCTCGGCCTGGTCGACGACCCGGCCACCGCCGAGGATGTCGTGCAGGACGTGTTCACCGGGCTGCACCGGCACCGGGACGGTCTCCGTGACCCCGGCGCGCTGCCCGGCTACCTGCGCACCGCGACGCTCAACCGGGCCCGCTCGGTGTTGCGACGGCGCCGGACCGAGCGCGCGTACGTGCCCCCGCACGTCCCGGACGCCGGGTCCGCCGAGTCGATGGCGCTGATGTCCGGAGAGCGCCGTGGGGTGGCCGCCGCCCTGCACGCGCTGCCGCCGCGCCAGCGTGAGGTGCTCGTCCTGCGCTACTACGGCGATCTCTCCGAGGCCCAGATCGCCGAGACCACCGGGATCAGCCGGGGCAGCGTGAAGTCCGCGGCCAGCCGCGGCCTGCGGTCGGTGTCGTCCATGCTCGGGGTGCGGACATCGGCATAGCCGAGGTGATCGCGGCCCCGCGTCGTCACGGCCTCCCGACAGGCTTGCCGAAGCGTTCCCGGGCGGACTGCTTCGTCACCCCGAGCACCGCGCCGATCTGCCCCCAGTCGCGGCCATTGTCTCGGGCAGACCGCACAGCGTCGGCGATCTCTCGCTCGGCCTTGTCGCGGTCGATGACGGCGAGCCCGACCCGCCGTAGGTCGGCGGTGTCTTCGACAGTCACATCGACCCGGCCGGCTTCGATGTCGTCGAGCCACTGCTCGGCGTCGCGCGCAGCCTGCTCCAGCTGCTCTCGTGTACGTGGCATGGTGATCACCCCTGGTCCAGGAATCGGTAGAAGGATCGGCGGAGTTCCATCGCGTGGATGATCGCGGTGGGCTCGTCCTCGTCGTTGATGACGACGAGTTTCCGGGCGCTGTCCGCGACCTCCACGTCGACAGGATAACCTGTCCCACGCTGGTCGGGAAGGAATAATCGGAGGGGCCGACCGCTGCCCGAACCTCGGCGGTCCTCGTCGACACCGTCAGGGACGCCTTCAGCGCGGCGACCGCGACGTCCCGATCCAGGGAGTAGAGGTCCACCGCGATCCGCACGCAGATATCGTCGACGACGGGGAGCTCGACGTGCTCCCTCGCTCGTCGCGCCGACATGGGTACTACGTCATATCGAAGATCAAAAACTACTGGACCTGCGGGACTGGACCGAAGCCTCAAGATCTTCGGAAACTCGGCCCAGGGCCGGGGGAGTTCCGCGACGGAGGTGTCTTCCACGGTGGATGAGCACGACGAGGGGCCCGGGAGTCCCGAGATGCAGGGGCCCTCGACAGTGGACGCGGCGACGGGCTGGGAGGTCGACCAGCTGCTCTCGCGCTACGTGCACGCGATCGACAACGGCGCGTGGGACGAGCTGGCGGCGGTGTTCACCCCGGACGCCGAGTTCGTGGCCCTGCGCGGCACGGTGCGCGGGATCGACGAGATCCGCGACTACATCCGGGCGGTGCAGAACCTGCCGTCGCACCACATCGTGAACACGGTGCTCCGTCCCGGACCCGGCGGCTCCGTGCACGCATGGAGCCGGCTGATCACCGTCGGGTTCGACGCGGGTGCGGGCACCGGCGACTACACCGACCTGCTCGTCCCCACCGCCGACGGCCTGCGGATCGCCCGCCGGCGGGTGCGGGTGCGCAACCGCGCCGACGCGTCCCCGGACGGCTCACCGTGGCCGACGGCGACGTTCGCGGTCTGGGAGTCCGACCGGGCCGAGGCCGAGCGTGTCGAGGCCGAGCGTGTCCAGGCGGGGCGGCGGCGCCGTGGCTGAGCTGGCACCGGTCCCGGCCGCCGACGGCCGCGCGATCCTCGACGTCCTGGCCCGCTACGCCCAGGTGATCGACAACGGGGACTTCGACGAGCTCGCCTCGGTGTTCACCCCGGACGTCGTGTTCGGCCGGGCCGGGGTGCGGGGCTTCGACGCGATCATCGCCGCGATCGGGTCGGTGACGCCGTACCACCCGCACCACACCACGAACAGCCTGCTCGGTCTCGCCCCGGACGGCACCGTTCGGGCCTGGAGCAAGTACGTGATCGTCCGGACCGACGGCACCGCCGGCAGCGGCGACTACCTCGACACGCTCGTCCGCACGCCGGCGGGCTGGCGGATCTCCCGGCGCGACGTGCATCGCGGAACCCGTCGCGACGACGACCCCGGCGGGGCGTCCGTCCGCACCTGGACGTTCGACGACTGGCGGAAGGTCCCGGGCGCCGAGGGCGTTGCACCGGTGGAGTGACCGCAGACACGACGAGAGGGTGCCCCATGACGACCGTCGAGAGCACCGAGCTGGCCACTGCCTGGCAGCAGTGGCACGACGAGCGCGAGCAGATGCTGACCGAGCCGCACGGCTGGCTCAGTCTCACCGCGCTGCACTGGCTCGACGAGCACCCGGTGCAGTACCCGGACCTGCCCGGCACCTGGCGGGTCCGCGACGCCGACACCGTCGAGATCACCGCCTCGTCCGCGGACGGGATCGACGTGCCGGGGCACGGACCCCTCGACGGCACGGCGACGGTCTCGCCGGCGGACGGCGCGCCCGGCGCGCTCGTCAGGGTCGGCGAGCGCAAGGTCGAGATCGCCCGTCGCACGGACAGCTACGCGCTGCGCGTGCGTGACCCGCAGGCGGTCACCCGCACCGCGTTCACCGGTGTCCCGACGTTCCCGGTCGAGGGCCGCTGGGTCCTGGCCGGAACATTCACGGCCTATCCCGAGGCGCGGCGGATCACCGTGGGCGCCGTCGTCGAGGGCCTGAACCACTACCCGACCGCGGTCGGCGAGGTGACGTTCGAGATCGACGGCACACGCCAGACACTGGTCGCGCTGGCCGGCAAGGAGAGCGGGCTGTCCCTGCATTTCCGGGACGCCACGTCCGGGCAGCAGACCTACGGCGGCGGCCGCATCCTGCGCACCGGTGACCCGGCCGCGGACGGCACGGTCACCGTCGACCTGAATCGCACCGTCAACCTGCCGTGCGCGTTCACCGAGCACGCGACGTGCCCGCTCCCGCCGGCCGGCAACACCCTCACCGTCCCGGTCGAGGCCGGCGAACGCGCCCCGCTCCGCCCCGACCTGTGACCCGAGGCCATCGAGCGGCACCACGCTGCTGTTCGATCATGTGACGGCAGCAGTGGTGTGCCGCTCGACGGTCATCGGTTGCGCCACACGGGGCGGCGTTTCTGGGCGAAGGCGGTGACGCCTTCGATCGCGTCCGCGCTGACCATCAGCTCGTCCAGCGCGGGGGACGGGTGGTTCACCGCCTCGACGGTGTCGGCGATGCCGCCGGTCTCGGTCATGATCTGCAGCGACGTGCGGACCGAGGTGGGCGAACCGTCCAGGATCTCCAGGGCCAGCTCGCGGGCCCCGTCCAGCGCGGTGCCCGCGGGCACGACCCGGTTCACCAGGCCGGCGTCTCGTGCCTCGGCGGCGGAGAGCCGGCGACCGGTCAGGATCATCTCGGTGGCCAGCGTCGGGCCGACGATCCGCGGCAGCCGGACCAGCCCGCCCGCGCCCGCGACCAGGCCGACCTTCACCTCGGACAGCGCGAACCGCGCGGTGTCGTCGGCGACGACGAGGTGACACGCCATCGCGATCTCGCAGCCGCCGCCCATCGCGAACCCGTTCACCGCGGCGATCACCGGCTTGGTCATCCCGGCCCGGCCGGTCAGCCCGGCGAACCCGTTCTTCGGCACCCACATCGGCTTGCCCTCCGCCGCCGCGCGCAGGTCGTTGCCGGCGGAGAACGCCTGATCGCCGGCGCCGGTGAGGATCGCGACCCACAGGTCGGGGTCGGTGAAGAACGCGTCGAACACCTCGTCGAGCTCGTCGTTGGCGGGCGGGGTCAGGGCGTTGCGGACCTCCGGACGGTCGATCGTCACCTCGAGCAGGTGCCCGTCGCGGTGCACCCGGACGTGCTCGTAGGAGCCTCGCAACCCGGGTGCGCGGCGCGGGGCGAGCTCGTCCATCCGCTCGCGGGTCGTGGTGACCCGGTTCCCGATGCCGAACGAGCGCGCGAACACGGCCGCTCCGGCGGGCTCGCCGCCACTGAGCAGGTCGAGGGTCTCGGTGTCGCCGTCGACGGTGCGGGCCAGGAACCGGCGGCCCCCGGCGTCGCGGCCGACGACGATGCCGGTCCGGTCGCCGCCCTTGCCGTGCAGCACGGTCCAGGTCTCGACCGTGGCCGGGCCGTCGGCGTGGGTGGCCTGTTCCGGTGCCGGCACCGCGTCCAGCTCGGCCTGGATCTCGGCGCTGCGGTCCGGACGCCACCCGGTGGGTGTGGTCGAGTAGATCCCCACCGAGTACTTGCTCAGCACGCCGCCGTTCGCGCCGACCAGGCCGTAGCTGCCCGGCGTCGCGCGGGCGCGCGCCACCGTCTCGGCGACCGCGTGCAACGAGTAGTTGTTGCCGGCGCCGCCGAAGAACGGCAGCCCGCCGGTCAGGGTGAGCCCGCGCGCGTCGTCCGGGGCGAGCCCGAGCTGGTCGCAGACGTGCGAGACGGCGATCGGGAAGCAGCTGTAGAGATCCAGTGTGGAGAGATCGTCCAGGCCGATCCCCGCGACGTCGAGGGCGTGCCGCACCGCTGCCCCCGACGCCGGGCCGACGCCCAGGTCGGGGCGGTCGAGCAGGTCGCGTTCGCGCAGGTCGGCGTGCCCGTGCAGGTACACCCACCGGTCCTGTGCGATGCCGAGCCGCCGGGCCTGCGCGACCGAGACGATCACCGCCGCGGCGCCCTGGTTCACCTGGTCGCGGGCCACCAGATACCGGGTGTACGGGTCGGCGATCGGCCGGTTGGGCCCGGACGGTGTGGCCAGCTCGGCGGCGCCGCGTGCGGTCGGCGCGGCGGCGTGGCGGTTCGTGGCCGCGACCCGGGTGAACGGGGCGAACAGTTCCCCCATCGCGGTGGCGTAGGTGCCGCGGCCGCGGCCCAGGCGCGAGCGGCGGGCGTTCTCGGCGAGCGCGTACTGCGGCGGCGCACCGGCGAGTCCGTGTGCGAGCTGCGCTCGGGTGGTCAGGCCCTTGAGGCCGAAGCCGCGGTCGTCGAGCTGCCCGTCGACGGTCTCGGTGAAGTCCGGCGCGTCGTCGGTCCCGGCCAGGTGGCGGGCGGTGGAGATCGCCTCGGAGCCCACCACCAGCGCCGCGGCGACCGTGCCCGCGGCGATCGCGGCGGCGAGCTCGGTGAGCAGGTGCTGCGGGGCCTGGCCGCCGGCCACCTCGAGCACGGCGCGCGCCGGGTCGGCGCCGATCCGGGCCGCGACCGAGCGCGGGTAGTTCGTGGAACGGCCCAGCGGCGCGTGCGCCGTGGGCGTGGAGTTCTCGAACTGGCGCACGCCGGCGACCGTGTCCAGCGCGGCGGCCAGCGCGACCGGGTCGGCGTGCGCGTCGGCCAGCGCCGCGTGCGCGGCCTCGGCGGCGAGCCCCACCGCGGACAGCCTCCGGTAGCCCGGGTCGTCGATCCGGTCCGAGGACTGGCCGACGCCGACCAGGACGGGAGTGCGGTCGTCGGCCTCGGCGCCCATGCGTGTGCCTCCAGCGGATGTTCCTAGACGCTCACCGTCTGGAATCGTCGCGACCGTAACCCCGCGCGTCGCCGCCGTTCAACCGCGCCCGGTGCCGGGCGTGTCCGGTCCGGACGGGGCGAGCACGGCCCGGAGCAGGAAGTCGACGAGCCGGTCGGCGTAACCGTCGAGGTCGGCGGCCAGGCGGTCCTGCAGGTGCTCCGGGGCCGAGGACACGTGCATCACGACCCCGCCGCACAGCGTGTCCAGCAACAACGTCACCGACGTGTCGGCCGGGACCTCGCCGCGCCGGATCCCGCGTCGGACCATGGCCCGCGCGGTGAGCACCTGCGACTCGCGCAGCGCGTCCCAGCGCCGCGCCACCCCGGGAATGGTCGGTGCCTCGACCGCCATCCGCAGCGCGGCCTGCCGGGTCTCGCCGAGGTAGAGTGCGAGCATCTGGTGGGCGAGCTCGAGCAGGTCCCCGCGCAGCGTGCCGCTGTCGACGTCGGCGATGTCGAGCAGTCTGCTCCCCAGCGCCTCGGTGAGCAGCCGCTCCTTGGTCTCCCAGCGCAGGTAGATCGACGCCTTGCCGACGCCGGCCTGCCGGGCCACGGCCTCCAGGCTGAACCCGGCCCAGCCGGCCCGGCCGAACAGCTCCACGGCGGCGTCGGCGATCCGGCGGTCCACCTCGGGGTCGCGCGGGCGGCCCGGTGCGCCTGTGATCGTCATCGGGCGGCTCCGGACGGGACGGGTCTTGCCGAGTGGGCAGCGGTCAGCCTACCGTCGATCGCGGTTACGGACGGTCGGCGTTCAGGAACACGGCATCGAGGCCGAGGAGGCACTCCCATGACCTCCGCGATCACCCCGGAGCGGCTGGACTCGTTGTTCCGGCCGCGCAGCGTGGCGCTGGTGGGAGCGGCGAACAAGTCGATGTTCTCGCGACTCGCCTACGGCAACCTGGTCGAGTTCGGGTTCGCCGACCGGACCCACCTGGTGAACCGGCGCGGCGCGGTGACCCACGACCGTCCGACGGTCACCTCCTGCGCGGAGATCGGGGAGCCGGTCGACGTAGCGTTCCTGATGGTCCCCCGTGCCGGCACGCTCGACGCGCTGTCCGACGCGGCCGCGGCCGGCATCCGCAACGCGGTCGTGCTGTCCTCGGGCTACGGAGAGGCCGGTCCGGCCGGGCGCGTCGCGCAGGACGAGCTCGTCGCACACGCCGCGTCGCTGGGCATGGTGCTGCTCGGGCCCAACCAGCTCGGCTTCGCCAACTTCACCGCCGGCGCGCCGGTGACCTGCGTCCCGGGGCTGCCGCACACGCCCGGGCCGGTGGCGCTGCTGTCGCAGAGCGGGGCCAGCTCCGGGGCGATGGTGGAGTTCGCGACGACGGCCGGCGTCGGCCTGTCGCTGATGGCCACCCTGGGCAACGAGGCGATGGTGACCGCCGGGCACGTGCTCGACTACCTGGTCGACGACGACGCCACCCGCGCGATCGCGATCTTCGCCGAGACCGTGCGCGACCCGGACGTGTTCCGTTCCGCCGCCCGCCGTGCCGCCGCGGCGGGCAAGGCCGTCGTCGTGCTCAAGGCGGGCAGCAGCGCGCTGTCCGCCCGGACCGCGGCCGCGCACACCGGCGCGCTGGTCGGCGACGACGCGACGATCGACGCCGTGTTCGCCGACCTCGGCGTGATCCGCGTCGACTCGATCGAGGACCTGCTCCTCACCGCCGGCGCCGCCGCGCACCTGGGACGGCTGGAGCGCACCGGCGTCGGGGTCGTGTCGATCTCCGGCGGGGCCTGCGACATCATCGCCGACCGCGCCCAGGACGTCGGCATGGAGCTGCCCGAGCTCGCCGACGCGACCCAGGACGCGCTGGCCGCGCAGATGCCCGAGTACGGGACCGTGCAGAACCCGCTCGACGTCACCGGCGCCGCGATCATCGACCCGGGCCTGTTCACCCGGACGATCACGGCGATGTCGGCCGACCCGTCGGTCGGCGTGGTCGCGGTGGTGAACTCGCTGCCCTGGTCCGGCGAGGGTCCCTACAGCGGCCAGATGTTCGTCGACGCGATCGGTGCCGGCGTCGCGGCGGCGCACTGTCCGGTCGTCTACGTCAACCAGGTCATGGCCCCGATCACCGACCGGACCCGCGAGGTGCTGGCGGCCGGGGGAGTGCCCTACGCGATCCCCGGGCTGCGCCAGGCCGTGGTGGCTCTGCGGCACGTCACCTGGTGGTCGCGGGCGTCGCGGCGGCACGACGGGTCACCCGCCGCTCCCGGCCTCCCCGCTTCTGACCTCACTGCGTCCTCCGACGTCCCGGTGCCGCCCCCGGGCGACCGTCACGGCGCCTGGTCCGAGGACGCCGCCCGGCGGCTGCTCGCCGACGCCGGGATCCCGGTCGTTCCCGGTCGCGTCGCCGGCACCGCGGACGAGGCCGTCCGGATGGCGGCGGAGATCGACGGGCCGGTCGTGCTCAAGCTCGTCTCGCCGGACGTCCTGCACAAGAGCGACATCGGCGCGGTGCGCCTGGGCGTGCAGGGCGAGGACGCGGTGCGGGAGGCGTTCGGCGAGATTTCGCTCGCCGCGCGAGGGGTTTCGCTCGCAGAGGTGTCGCCAGCAGAGGTGTCGCCAGCCGGGATGTCGCCAGCCGGGATGTCGGGCGCCGGGGTGTCGGGCGCCGGGGTGTCGCCCGCCGGGCAAGGGGTTCCCGGTGCGCGCATCGATGGCGTGCTGGTCGCGCCGCTGCGCCGGGGCGGGGTGGAGTTGCTGGTCGGGGTCGTGCGTGAGCAGCAGTGGGGGCTGATGCTCGCGGTCGCGCTCGGCGGGATCCTGGTCGAGGTGCTCGACGACTCGGCCCTGTCGCCGCTGCCGGTCTCGCCGGAGCGGGCCGCGGCGATGCTGCGCGGGCTGCGCGGCTCCGCGGTGCTGGACGGGGTGCGCGGCGCCGCACCCGCCGACGTCGGCGCGCTCGCCGCGGTGATCGCCCGGATCGGCGACCTGGCACTGGCCCTGGGCGACGAGCTGGAGTCGCTGGAGATCAACCCCCTGCGCGTGGACGGGGCCACGATCGAGGCCCTGGACGCCGTCGTCACCTGGAGGCCCGCCCGATGAGAGGAATGGCGTGATGCGCACCGCCCTGACCACCCTGCTCGGCATCGACGCCCCGCTGGTCGGCTTCAACCGCTCACCCGGCGTCGTGGCCGAGGTGAGCAAGGCGGGCGGGCTCGGCGTGCTCGCGGCCACCGCGTACGGCCCCGACGAGCTCGACGCCCAGCTGACCTGGATCGAGTCCCAACTCGACGGTCGCCCCTACGGCGTCGACCTGCTGGTGCCCGGCAAGACCGCCGCCGGCGACCCGGCCGACCTGATCGCCAGCCTGCGCGCCCAGATCCCCGACTCCCACGTCCGGTTCGTCGACGAGCTGCTGGAACGCTACGACATCCCGAAGCCCGCGACCCCGCCCACGCTGCATCCCGAGCTCGTCGCGAACCTGGATCCCAGCGGGGTCCCGGCGCTGCTCGAGGTCGTGTTCGCGCACCCGGTCGCGCTGGTCGCGAACGCGCTGGGAACCCCGCCGCCGACGTTGGTGGAACGGGCGAAGGCGGCCGGTGTCGTCGTCGCGTCGCTGGTGGGTAAACCCGAGCACGCCGCCCGCCAGCTCGACGCCGGGGTGGACCTGCTCGTCGCGCAGGGCACCGAGGCGGGTGGGCACACCGGCACGATCGCCACGATGATCCTCACCCCGGAGATCGTCGATGCGGCCGGTGACGTACCGGTGCTCGCCGCGGGCGGTATCGCCTCCGGACGTCAGATGGCGGCCGCGCTCGCGCTCGGCGCGGCCGGGGTGTGGTGCGGCTCGGTGTGGTTGTCCAGCCGCGAGGACATCACCCCGGAGTCGGTCAAGCGCAAGTTCCTGGCCGCGACCAGCTCGGACACGCTGCGCTCACCGACCCGCACCGGCAAGCCCGCGCGCCAGCTGCGCAGCGCCTGGCACGACGAGTGGGAGCGCCCCGGCAGCCCCGGCCCGCTGCCGATGCCGCTGCAGCCGATGCTGATCGCCGACGCCTGGGAGCGGATCGACGACGCCGCCGAGAACGGTCACGCGGGCGCCACGGCGCTGGAGTCGTTCTTCATCGGGCAGGTGGTCGGCGGGTTCACCGAGCTGGCGCCGGCCGGGGACATCGCCCGCAGGATCGTCGACGACTGCGCGGCCCGGCTCGGGGAGCTGGCGGACCTGGCGCGGGAGTCGGCGGGGCTCTGAGGCGTCGGTGCCGGGTCGGGCCGGGCCGGTCGAGCGGGGGCTGGGTCGGCGCAGAGACGTCCCGAAGGGTCCCCTCGCTCACCATGGCGTCCCGAGGGGTCCCCTCGCCCACCAGGAGATCCGGGAGGGACCCGTCGCGGCGCGCTCCCGGGGCTCCGGCGGGGCTCGGGCTTTCCGGGTGACGCACCATGGCTCCGGATCGAGCGGCGCAGCGCCATGGCGCGTCGCTCGACGGCCGCGGCGCGGCTGCGGATCAGGCCCGGCGGGCGGCGCCGAGGCATCGCCGCGGGGTGAGATGACGACCGTGGCTCTCCGACCGTGGCGCAGCGGAATGAACGTCATCTCACCTGCCTGTAGCGTCCTGCTGCTGCCGATGCGCCACCCGGTCTGGACGGCCAAGCAGCTGGCCGCCGCCGATCCACTGCAGCAATACCGGCGCCTGGCCGGTGTCCGGGCCGCGCGACCGCCGCGATGGACGCCCGGATCAGCTCCGGGTGGGGGATGAGCGAGATGGGCGCGGTCACCGTGACCGGATCGGACGATCCGGACGCGCGGATGTTCGAGACCGGCGGCTACCCGCTGCCGCACGTCGAGCTGCGGGTCATGGGCCTGGACGGCGACGTCGCCGGGTCGGACGTCGAGGGCGCGCTGCAGCTGCGCGCCAACAGCCTGTTCGGCGGCTACCTCAAGCGCCCCGACCCTGGACGAGCTCACGACCCACCTCCGCGAGCGCGGCATCGTGACCCAGTACCTGCCGGAGCGGCTCGAGCTCATCGACGCCCTGCCGCGCACCCTGACCGGCAAGATCGGAGAAGTTCCGGCTGCGCGAGCGTCTCGCCGCCGGTGACGACGAGAAGGAGACCAGCAGATGAGCGACCGTATCGCCGTGGTGACCGGGGCCGGGTCCGGGATCGGGCGGGCCATCGCGCTCGCGCTGGCCGCGGACGGTGACCGGGTGGTGGCCGCGGACCTCAGCGCCGACGGCGCCGCCGAGACCGTCGCGCAGAACCCGGACCGGATCTCCGCCGCCGAGGTCGACGTGGCCGACCCGGACTCGGTGGCGAATCTGGCCGCCGAGGTCGCGGCGACGGTGGGCGCGGTGTCGGTGCTGGTCAACTGCGCCGGCTGGGACCGCACCGACGCGTTCCTGAACTCCACACCGGAGTTCGCGGACAAGGTCGTCGCGATCAACTACCTCGGCCAGGTGCACGTCTGCCGGGCGTTCCTCCCGGCGATGATCGAGGCCGGCACCGCCGGCGCGATCGTCAACATCGCCAGCGACGCCGGCCGGGTCGGCAGCTCCGGCGAGACGATCTACGCCGGGGCCAAGGGCGGCGTGATCGCGTTCTCGAAGTCGCTGGCCCGGGAGATGGCGCGGCACCAGATCAACGTCAACGTCGTGTGTCCCGGCCCGACCGATACCCCGCTGTTCTCCACCGGAGTCGACGAGAAGCTGGCGCGGTCCCTGATCCGGGCCATCCCGTTCCGACGCCTCGCGCAGCCGGAGGACATCGCGGCGGCGGTCCGGTTCTTCGCCTCCGACGCCGCGTCCTACGTCACCGGACAGATCCTCAGCGTCAGCGGCGGGCTGACCATGGCCGGCTGATCATCGGTGCCGGATCGCCTCAGCTGAACAGCTTGTCCTGCTCCTCGCGCAGCTGGTCGATCAGCCGGCCCGGGGGCAGGGTCACGTCGGCGTAGGTCAGGACCTCGTCCTTGACCACGTCGCGGGTGAGCACGCAGCCCTCGGCGACGCCCATCGGCAGCAGTCGCTCGTCGCGGGTGACCGGGCTGGACTCGGCGACGCCGTAGGTGTCGTAGCCACCCAGACCGTCGACGGCCTGCCCGGCGGTCAGGTCGTGCTTGGCCGTGGCGACGACGTCGACGCGCTGCCCGGCGGGCGGGGTGAGCGCGGCGTCGGCGAAGTCGACGGCCCGGGCGATCGTGTTCGGGACCTCGAAGTGGCACAGGTGGTACGGGGTGTAGAAGCTGTACAGCGGGCCCTTCCCGAGCTTGTAGAGCTCGAGGTAGTGGC